>CAISQQ010000049.1 GCA_903887655.1 uncultured Burkholderiales bacterium | reverse complement strand
CTGTTTTTTCTCGGGTTTCTGTTGGACGCTCTTATATAGAAGGGGCCGTCGTCTTCATCTGGGAGGGCTGGGCGCCATCGGCGCTGGACTGCGCTTGGCCAAGGCTTGGATTTCTTGCAGAGTCGATCAACTCGCTCAAGTCGATCAATTCGCTCAAGTCGCTTGGGGTGGGTCCGATTCAAAGTCTGTGAATGGAAACCCCAAGCGCAGTTGCCACCCCCCTGTGTCTCGATCAGCGCCATGCAGACCCAGCGTCCAGGCAACCCTGCATCGCCTGGACTCGACCCAGAACCAGGTGGGTTTTTGACAATAAAAACAACAAAGACGAATAAAAAATCCGGATGGCTTTGCAATTGAAGCCATTGGTGTTATCCTATATGAAATTCCTATATGAATATTTCCACCCTTTCCATTCCGCTCACCACCACCCCTGAACAGGTGGGCAAGCTCGTTGCGCTGCAAAACGCGTTTGCGTTGGTGTGCAATGCCTTGGCGCCGGTGGTGAGGGACACCCGCTGTTGGAGTCGCGTGGCCTTGCACCACATGATGTACCGCAGTTTAAGAGAGCAGTTTCCTCAAATTGGCTCACAAATGGTGTGCAATGCCATTTACTCGGTCTCCCGAACCAGCCGGCTGATCTTTCAAGCCGAGCAAAGCCCCTTCAATATTGAGCGCTACAGCGACAAAACCTTGCCCCTCTTGCAGTTTTTACCGACCGCACCGGTTTACTTCGATCGCCACACCCTGAGCTTGAAGCCCGGCTCCTTGTCCATGTACACCTTGGATGGGCGCATGCGCTTTGAGGTGAATTTGAGTGCCGAGGACTTGGCCCGCTTCAAAACCTTGAAGTTGAGCGAGGTCGTGCTCAATTTGACCGACGAGGTCTTCACCCTCAATTTCAGCTTCGCCGACGACTTGGCGCAATTGGAAGAAGAGACCCAAGGCCAAGACGAGGGCGCCGCCTCCTTCTTGCCCGAGTATGTGCTGGTCGAAGAAGCCGACAAGGCCCAGTTGTCCTCAGCGCCCACACCTTCCGCACCGCCAACACCTCCCACCCCCCCCGCACTCCCCGCATTCCCGCCGTCCGTTCACCCCCAAGCGTTCACGGCCGGCATTCAATTGATGTTGAACCCGCTGGGCTCTGCAAGGGCCGGCGCTCACGCGGCTGCAGTGGGTGGTGCCGCTCAACCCTTCATGACACAAGTTGTGCCCCCTGTTCCCACCGATATGAAACTCAAAACCATGGTCATGCAACACGTCAGCGCCCAGGCCGGCCTCAATGTGACGGTCACCCAAGAGGCCGCTCAGGCCCAGGTCAACACTTTAAAGGGAGCGTCTTCATGAACGCCAACACGGCCGGCGCGAGGTCCCCCAAGGTGGTGGCCAAATACCTGCGCGAACAAATCGACACCTATCGGCGCGCCATCCTCTACAGTTTGATGATCGGCACGTTGTCGCTCGCGCCCACCGTCTACATGCTCGAGGTCTATGACCGCGTGATCAACTCCAGGAGCATGGTCACCCTCATCATGCTCACCGTCTTGGTGATCGGCAGCTACGTCATGATGGAGCTCTTGGAGCTCGTGCGCCACGACTTCTTTCAGCAGCTCGCCTTGAACTTTGATCGCCACTTTCGCCGCCGCCTCTTTGACATCGCCTTTGAGGCCAATGTCAAGCGCATCCCAGGCGGCACCATCCAAGGCTTCAATGACCTCAAAACCCTGCGCGAATTCTTGCCCTCGGGCGCCATCATGGCCATGCTCGATGCCCCGATGGCTTTGGTGTTTTTGATCATCGTCTTCATTGTGAGCCCTTGGCTTGGGGTCATGGCGATGCTCGGCGCCATGGTGCAGGTCTACATCGCCTACAACACCGAACAAAAAACCATGCCGGTCTTGACCGAAGCCAACCGCGGCGCCATCGATGCGCAAAACTACGCCAACGGCACCCTCAGAAACGCCCAGGTGATTGAGGCCATGGGCATGATGGGCAACATCCACGCCAAATGGATGGTCAAGCAGCGCAAATTCTTGCAACTCCAAGCCAACGCCTCGGACACGGCCGGTGCCAACAACGCCATCTCCAAGTTGATCCAAACCTTGCAAAGCTCGCTGCTCTTGGGGGCGGCTTGCTGGCTCACCATCAAGGGCGAGATGCTTGGTGGCGGGGGCATGATGATGGTGGCTTCGATTCTGGGGGGCAAGGTGCTGCAGCCGCTCGCGCAGTTGGTCGCACAGTGGCGGCTCGTGGTCAATGCCCGCGACGCCTACCAGCGCTTGGAAGATTTGCTCAGTTTCTTTCCGCCAAAAGGCGAGTCGATGCCGCTTCCTCCTCCCAAAGGGGTGTTGACGGTCGAGGGCGTCATTGCCAGTGCACCGATGAGTCAAATTCCGATTTTGCGGGGGGTGAGTTTTGCGGTGTCGCCAGGCGAGACGGTGATGATCATCGGTCCTTCTGCCTCGGGCAAGACGACCCTCGCACGCCTCATCATGGGCTTGTGGCCCGCCTTGCAAGGCAAGGTGAGGCTCGACGGCGCCGATGTGTTCAATTGGAACAAGGATGAACTCGGCCCACACCTGGGCTATCTGCCCCAAACGGTGGAGCTCTTTGATGGCACCTTGGCCGAGAACATCGCGCGTTTTGGCCAGGTGGACATGCAAGAGGTGCAGCGCGTGATCGATCAGGTGGGACTGCGCGAGATGACCAACGCTCTCCCGCAAGGACTGCAAACCCGCATTGGTGAAGAGGGCTCGATCCTGTCGGGCGGTCAGCGCCAGCGCGTGGCCTTGGCCCGTGCCATTTACGGCCACCCCAAACTGGTGGTCTTGGACGAGCCCAACTCCAATTTGGACGAGGCCGGCGAAGAGGCCCTCATGAAAACCTTGGCCACGCTCAAGACCCAAGGCGCGAGTGTCTTGGTGATCACCCACCGCACGAGCGTGTTGCCCCAAGCCGACAAACTCTTGATGCTCAGAGAAGGCCAGGTGATGCTGTTTGGCCCGCGTGACGAGGTGCTCGCGGCGCTGCAAAAAGCCCAGGCCGAGCAGCAGGGATTGGTTGCACCTGGCGCACCTGGCTCCGCTGGCGCTCCCGTTCCCAGTGCCCCTCGCAGTGGCCCACCCGGGGCCCCGAGCGCGACCCCCACTCGCACGCCCACCTTCACCACAGCGCCAGTGCCCTCGATGGCCGCCATGGCCGCTCGACCCGCCACCAAACCAGGAGGCCAGTCATGAGCCGCTTCACCGCTTTGTCCAGCAGCGAGCTCGGGCGCAGTATTTTGAGCTTCAAGCGCGAATTCGTTTGGGTGGGTATTTTCAGCTTCTTTGCCAACATGCTCATGCTGGCGCCCACTCTTTACATGCTGCAAGTGTTTGACCGCGTGATGCTCAGCCAAAACGAGTTCACCTTGATCAGCCTCACCCTCATCACCACCTTTTTGTTTGCCATCATGGCGTTCTCGGAATGGGTGAGGTCTAGACTCTTGGTGCGAGCTGGGGTGCGCTTTGATGAGTTCTTGAACTCGCGGGTGTTCAAGTCAAGCTTTGATGCACAACTGAACCAAGTCGCCCACAACCCGGTGCAGTCCTTCACCGACCTCACCAATTTGCGTCAGTTCTTGACCGGCAACGGCATCTTTGCCATCTTTGACACGCCCTGGACACCGGTCTACATCGTGGTGCTTTATTTGATGCACCCGGTTTTGGGATGGTCGGCCATTTTCTTCACCATCTTGCTCGGCTTCATGGCCTGGTACAGCCACAAGCTCACCGGCAAAGGCAATGAAAACGCCAACGAGGCGCAGATGAAGACCAGCACCTATTTGATGGGCAAGTTGCGCCACAGCGAAACGGTGGAAGCCTTAGGCATGATGAATCACTTGCGCCGCCACTGGGGAGCCCTCTACCAAGACCAGTTGGACCAAACCAGCCACGCCCAGCATCTGCAGCAGCAAGTGCAAGCGGTGATCAAGTTTGTGCAGTACAGCCAGCAGTCGCTCATTTTGGGCTTGGGCGCGTGGCTGGCCATGCGCGGCGAGATCAGTGTGGGCGCCATGGTGGCCTCCAACGCACTGGTCTCCAATGCCCTTCGCCCGATCAGTATTTTGGTCTCGACTTGGAAGCAGTTTGCCGACGCCAAGGCCTCTTACGACCGCTTGGAAGCCTTGATGGAGCGCCACCCGGAGCGTCAAGCGCATTTTGTCTCTCGCGACGTGAAGGCCCAGATCACCCTGGACAATTTGGTGGCCACAGCGCCTGGGCGCAAGACCCCGATTTTGAAAGGGCTCAATGCCCATTTCCGCCCCGGTGAGGTGGTCGCGATTGTGGGCCCGTCCGGTGCGGGCAAGTCGACCTTGGCGCGCTGCATGATCGGCATCTGGCCCGATGTCAAGGGTCGCGTGCTCATGGACGGCCAAGCCATCGAGTCGTGGTCGCGCGACGATTTGGGGCCGCACGTGGGTTATTTGCCCCAAGACATTGAGCTCTTTGAGGGCACCATTGCCGAGAACATCGGGCGCTTTGGCCAAATCGACGCCTTCAAGGTGATTGAAGCGGCCAAGCACACCGGCATCCATGACATGATTTTGCGCTTTCCCAAAGGTTACGACACCCCCATGGGTGAGGCCGGTGGCATGCTCTCGGGTGGGCAGCGCCAGCGCGTGGGCTTGGCGCGCGCCATTTACGCCGACCCCGAACTCATCGTCTTGGACGAGCCCAACGCCAATTTGGACGACGTGGGCGAGGCCGCCCTCATCCGAACCGTTCAGGAGTTGAGAAGCCGCCACTGCACCGTCTTCATGGTGGTGCACCAGCGCAATTTATTGAGCGTTGCCGACCGCGTGTTGGTGATGGAAGACGGTGTGATCAAGCAATTCGGAACCTTGGCGGATCCCGCCACACAGACAACAGTTGAGCCCCATGGGCAACAGAGGACTTCATCATGAGCAATTGGAATAAAACGAGCCAAGGCCAGCTTCGACCCGCTGGCGGCAACGACATCACCGATGTCGAGCCCGCGCACGCCCTGGACGATCACGGCGACACCAACAAACCCATCCGGATGGGTTTTTGGGTGCTGATTGTGGGCTTTGGTGCCTTTGTGCTGTGGGCGGTGTTGGCGCCCTTGGACGAGGGCGTCTCCGCCTCCGGCTTGGTCTCCATTGCCTCCAAGCGCAAAACCATTCAACACATGAACGGTGGGGTGGTGCACGATGTCTTGGTCAAGGAAGGCCAAATGGTCAAGGCCGGTGACGTTTTGATTGAGCTCGATGAAGGCATCTCCAAAGCCAATTTCGAATCGGTGCGTCAAAACTACATGGGCCAGCGCGCGGCCGAGAGCCGCCTCTTGGCCGAGCAGCAAGGCCTGGCCCAAATCGCATTCCACCCCGATTTGATCAAGTCAGCAGCCGACCCCTTGGTCGCTCAGCACATGCAAACGCAGACCCAGCTCTTTCACTCGCGCCGCTCAGCCCTGGAGGCCGAGCTCCAAGCCGCCCAGGAAAACATCGAAGGCCTGCGCGCCCAGTTTGCCAGCACCACCTTGATGCTGCAAAACCGCAAAGAGCAAGCCGCTTTGCAAAGCAAACAAGTCGCCTCCATTCGCGAATTGGCCGATCTCGGTTATGCGCCCAAGAACCAGCTCTTGCAGCTCGAGCAGTCCCAGTCCGAGTTGATGTCCCTGATGGCCGACTTGCAAGGCAACTTGAACCGCATCCAGCGCTCACAAGCCGAGGTGACGCAGCGCATCCAGCAGCGCCGCCAAGAGTACTTGAAGGAGGTCTCCACACAACTCGCCGACGTCAGGCGCGAGGTGCAGTCGGGCCAAGACAAATTGAGGGCCGTCACCGAAGAGTTGGCCAGAACGCAGATCAAAACCCCCGTCGACGGTCAAGTCATTGGCATGGCCGTGAGTTCGGTGGGCGGCGTTGTGACGCCCGGCCAGCGCCTCATGGACGTGGTGCCCTTGGGCGAGTCCTTGTTGATCGACGCCAAAATCCCCCCCCACATCATCGACAAAGTGCACAAGGGCCAATCGGTCGAGGTGCGTTTTTCCACCTTTGCCAATTCGCCCGGTTTGGTGCTCGACGCGACCTTGGTGTCCTTGTCGTCGGATGTGGTCAATGAGCAAACCCCCATGGGCACGCAGATGTATTACTTGGCCCGGGTGGAGGTCACCCCGAAGGGCACGCAGCAGTTGGGCTCGCGCATCCTGCAGCCTGGCATGCCCGCCGAGGTCTTGATCAAAACCGGTGAGCGCACGTTCTTGACGTATTTGCTCCACCCCTTGACCAAGCGCATTGCCGCCTCCATGAAAGAAGAGTGAACGACGCGTTCAAGACCAGGGGGAAACGCGTTTCCCCCGTCTTCAACAGCACAACACCCACCTTCATCACCAGAGCCCTTCGATGACCACCACCGTGACATCGCAGGGCTTTTTGTTGGGTGAAATAAGCCTGGATGCTATGAGCAAATCGCCCCACCCCAAGCACCAGACTCGGGTCGCTTTGCTGGTGCCCACCTGGAACGCGGGTGCACGCTGGCCGGCATGGATCGCGGGCGTGAAGTCGCAAGTGCTTAGGGCGGTGCCCGTGGGGGCAGAGCCTAGGGGGCGTCTTGGTATTGACTTGAGCGTTTGGGTGGTGGACTCCCACTCGAGCGACCACACAGTCGCTTTGAGCCGCAGCGCTGGTTTTGAGGTGCTGAGCCTAGGCGAGCAGACCTTCAGTCATGGGGGGACAAGGCAGTGGGCGGTTGAACAGGTGCTGGAGCGTTCGCGCGCTTGGGGCCAGCCTGCCCCCGAGTTCGTGTTGCTCATGACGCAAGATGCGATTCTCGCCAGCGAAGAAGCCCTGTGTGAACTCTTGGCGCCTTTTGCCGACCCCGCGGTGGGGGCGGTCTATGGCCGACAACTCCCCCACACCGACGCCACGCTCTTGGCCGCGCAAGCTCGCTTTTTCAACTATCCCAGTGAGGGTGCGTCTCGCAGCTTGGAAGACCGTGCAAGACTGGGGATCAGAGCGGCTTTTTGTTCGGACTCGTTTGCGGCTTACCGCTTGAGTCACTTCTTGGCGGTCGGTGGTTTTCCGCGCCAGGTGATCATGGGCGAAGACATGTGGGTGGCGGGTCAATTGCTGTTGTCAGGCTTTAAAGTGGCCTATGCGCCACGGGCCATGGTTGAGCATTCGCACAATTACAGCTGGCTAGAAGAGTTTCAGCGCTATGTGGACACCGGTGTCTTTCATGCCCAAGCGCCTTGGTTGCTGGAGAAGTTTGGAGGGGTGGGGAGTGAGGGCTTACAGATGCTCAAGGCTCAGCTGTCCTGGGCAGGTCAAGCTTCGCTTGAAGCCTTGGGGCTGGGTCCAGACAAGAGCGGTGAGCACCAAACGCAACAAGCGCAACAAGAGCAACAAGCTCTCCCCACCGCCACCGCTGTGCTGCGCAGTCTCGAGCGCACCCGGCTCCAGGTCGAAGCGATGCGATCCTCCCCACGGACTCGGATCCTCTTTGTGGCTCAGGTGCTGCTCAGCCTGGGCGCCAAAGGCCTGGGTTACCGGGTGGGCCGCGCCCACCACTGGCTGCCCAGAGCCCTTCTTGAGAGGCTGAGCGCTTTGAAAGGCTTCTGGACAGAACGCTGAACTGTTCGGTTTTGTGG
>CAISQQ010000048.1 GCA_903887655.1 uncultured Burkholderiales bacterium | reverse complement strand
TGCATTAAGTGCGACATACTGCAATCAATCCTAGTTATTCATGACAGAAGTGAGCGCACATGTTTTCAAAAATCGCATCCATCACACTGCCAATTTTTACCCTTGTGCTGATTGGTTTTCTATACAGCCGACGTGTAAAACCTGATCTTGGGGGGGCCAACAAACTAGTCGTGGACATTGCACTGCCTGTTTTAATCTTTATTTCTTTGTCCGCTAAATCATTCGATCCTATTTCAGCCATGTCATTTACCGCTGCATCGATCGTGTTGATTCTTCTGACTGGCTTGATTGCTTGGCCCTTTGCAAAATTCTCTGGCTCAACAGTCCAGGCATTTTTGCCGTGCGCCATGTTCACTAATGTTGGCCCAATTGGCATTCCCTTGATTGCACTTGCCTATGGGCCCGAGGGCATGGCACCCGCTGTCGTTTTGTTGGTGATTTCCAATATCTTGCATTTCACGCTTGGGGCTGGCGTGATGAGCGGCAAAGTCGACTGGCGCATGGTTTATGCCAACCCACTTGTTTGGTCAACGGTCTTGGGTATCGCTAGCTCTCAATTGCAGATAACGCTTCCAGAGTGGATTCAAACATCCTGCACCATGATCGGCAGCGTGTTGGTCCCGATGATGTTGATGTCACTCGGAGCAAGACTTGCCAGCAGTCAAGTGGCAGATGCTTGGGTGGGTGTTCGCTCAGGAGTACTTATCTTGATCATCAGGCTTGCGGCTGTGCTTTTGGCCCTTTGGTTCATTCCCTTGCAAGGTCTAGAGCGAGGGGCATTGATCCTTTTTGCATGCTTGCCTTCCGCCGTCTTCAATTTCATGCTCGCAGACAAATTTCAAGTGGAGCCTAACAAGGTGGCATCCACTGTCATCGTTGGACATTTACTGAGTCTGGCTTTTCTGCCACTCGGAATTTGGCTGGCATTTATTTAAGTTTTCATTCATACGCACAAAGGAATCCATCGTGATTAAGTTTTATTTCCATCCTTCTCCCAACCCATTGAAGATCGCCTTGTACCTTGAAGAGACAGGAGAGCCCTATGAACTCATTCCTGTCGACACACGCAAAGGCGAACAGCACTCAGATAGCTTTAAGGTCATCAACCCGAACGCGAAGACGCCAGCCATGCTGGACGACGACATTCGAGTTTTTGATAGCAATGCGATGTTGCTTTATTTGGGTGAAAAAATTGGCAAGTTTGTGCCTGCAGATACGCCTAAGAACAAAGCTGAGATGTATTCATGGCTGATGTTTGTAGCGACCGGCATTGGCCCCTACTGTGGTCAGGCTGTTCACTTCAAACACTTTGCACCAGAGCCTAAAGAATATGCAGTCAATCGCTATGACTTTGAAGCATGGCGTCATTGGCACCTCATCAACGACCACTTGGCTCATCAGCCCTACATGATGGGCAATGAGTACACCATTGTTGATATGTCTGTTTGGGGCTGGGCTCGCGTCGCGCCCTTTGTTTTAGGTGCAGATGCTTGGGAAAAACTGCCTCACGTCAAACGTTTGCTTGATGAAATCAACGCACGTCAGGCGGCGCAACGAGCAGAAGCCTTGAAGACCAAATTCACATTCAAAACTGAAGTCGATGAAGACGCACGAAAAATGCTGTTCCCATCCAACGAACGCCTCAAAGTCGCAGGGGCTTGACGCATGATTGACTTTTATTACTGGACCACCCCCAATGGACATAAGGTCACCATGTTCTTGGAGGAGTCAGGGCTTATGTACAACATCAAACCCATCAACATCAGCAAAGGG
>CAISQQ010000047.1 GCA_903887655.1 uncultured Burkholderiales bacterium | reverse complement strand
GGGCTATACCTATATCCGATTGATGAGTTTTTTAGGCTTGGCGCACATCAAGAAAACGCCTCCCAAAGTCGAGCTCGGTTTGATCAAGTCCAAACCTGACGCCAACACCTTGGAGGCCTTGATCAATCACCGCTATGAGGTGATGGCCAACTACGCCAGGGGATTGCAGGCCGAGTGCGCTCAAGACCTCAAAGACCTCAACCTCCACTTGGAGCGCAAGGTCAAGCTCGCTGCCAAGACGTGGATGCATCGCGACTTGGAGCGGGTGCCTGCTTCAGCGAAAAATGCGCTCATGCAAGCGCGCTTGGCCATGCCCCGGGTCGAGACCATGCTGCAAATGCGAGAAGAGTTGCGCCTGATGTGGCTGAGCACCAACCGCAGTCGCGAGCAGTTGATTGTGGACTTGCAACTTTGGTGTGAACGCGCCGAAAGCAGTGGTATTGCTGCACTGAAAGATTTCTCCACCAGTCTCAAAATGGTCAGGGTTTGAGCCCTGCATCGGTGGCCTGAGGTCATGAGACCATCAGGCCCATGAAAAAAGCTCCAAGCCGTGATGGCGTTGGAGCTTTTTTTTGGGAATCAAGAGGGTCAATTACTTGAGCTTGGTCTCTTTGTATTCCACGTGTTTGCGCGCTTTGGGATCAAATTTCATGATCGAGATTTTCTCGGGCATGGTTTTCTTGTTCTTGCTGGTCGTGTAAAAGTGACCCGTGCCTGCTGTTGATTCGAGTTTGATTTTCTCGCGTCCGCCTTTAGAAGCCATGATGGTGTCCTTTCAATGGGTTAATCAAGCTTGACCGCGAGCGCGCAAGTCTGCGAGCACGACATCAATGCCTTTTTTGTCAATCAAGCGCAATGCTGCACTGGAGATGCGCAGGCGAACCCAACGGTTCTCGGTTTCTACCCAAAATCTGCGGTACTGCAAATTGGGCATGAAACGGCGCTTGGTTTTGTTGTTGGCGTGAGAAACATTGTTTCCCACCATGGGGCCTTTGCCCGTGACTTGACATACGCGTGCCATGAGGACACTCCTTTTAAACGGTTGGTCGAACGCTGTTGTCGGCCAACCTCACCTCGCCTTGGAAAGGGGGGCGGTATCCCCTGGAAAGCTCTCCATTGTAGCGCAAAAGGCAGCCTCAAGTCCACCCTCGCCTCGCTCACGCGTTGAGTGTGGACAACGCAGGCGCTCAGACAGGCCACTGATGCTTGGCTTCATGACCGCCCATGCGCACTAAAAATAATCCAAAAGAATTAATTTTGTTCAAGAAAGCGTTGGGCATCCAAGGCGGCCATGCAGCCGGTGCCGGCACTCGTGATGGCTTGGCGGTAGACATGGTCTTGAACGTCACCGGCGGCAAAAACACCCTCCACACTCGTCATGGTGGCCATGCCTTGTAAGCCACTTTGGGTGACAATGTAGCCGTCTTTCATTTGCAACTGGTCTTTGAAAATATCGGTGTTGGGTTGGTGGCCGATGGCAATAAAGCAGCCCTGAACAGCCAGCTCAAGGTCGGCCTCAGGCGAGCCCAGGGTCGAGGACATGCGCACGCCGTTGACGCCTTTGTCGTCACCCAAAACGGCGCTCAACTGGCGGTGCAAGTGCAACTGAATTTTTCCGTTGGCCACACGTTCCATCAACTTATCCACCATGATGGGTTCGGCCTTGAATTTGTCGCGGCGGTGAATCAAATGCACCTTGCTGGCAATGTTGGAGAGGTACAAGGCTTCCTCCACGGCGGTGTTGCCTCCTCCGACGACACAGACCTCTTGATCGCGGTAAAAAAAGCCATCACAGGTGGCGCAACCAGAGACACCGCGGCCCATGAAGGCTTGCTCACTCTCGAGCCCCAGGTACTTGGCCGAGGCGCCTGTGGCAATGATCAAAGCGTCACACGTGTAGGTGCCACTGTCGCCCATCAGGGTAAAAGGGCGTTTGGAGAAATCGACCTTGGCGATGTGGTCAAAAACAATTTGGGTGTTAAAGCGCTCGGCGTGCTCCAAAAAGCGCTGCATGAGGTCTGGGCCTTGAACGCCGTGGACGTCGGCTGGCCAGTTGTCGACCTCGGTGGTGGTCATGAGTTGGCCGCCTTGAGCCATGCCGGTGATCAACAAGGGCTTCAAATTGGCGCGTGCAGCGTAGACTGCTGCCGTGTAGCCTGCAGGGCCTGAGCCCAAAATCAAAACTTTGGCGTGGGTGGTGGTGTTGGACATGGTGGATTGTGAGAGTGAGGCGGTCAAAAGTGCATCCCGACAACCCTGTTGGGGCCGTCTGGAGGGCGGGAAAAAAAGGGGTGTTTTGCATGTCGCTTGGGGACAACAATGCAAAACCATTGGATGTTGTACGCCTCTATTGTAAATTGAGCCCATTGGATTTGCACAAGCTTTTTAAGAGTCCATGGTGTTGTGTGAGGCAAGGGAGTTTTAAAAAGGCAGTCCTTGAGCGGTCAATCAGCGCCAAGGCCAGTTTGTTCAGGGCTTTCAAGCTTTCAAGACAACGGGTGGCCGACTTCAAGAGCCGTAAAAATACGCATTGCAAAGAGACGGGATTTTAAAAAGTCCGCTTGAATCGGTTAAGCTTACCCCCCAAGATGACCTACTCATTGCACACTTTGAACAATGCGGCAGACGCCGCGCCTGCTTTGCGGGGCTTGCGCCGTTTTACGCAAGAAATTGCGCTGACCTTGGGGTTTGTGTTTTTGCTTTTTTGGCTCATAGCCTTGGTCAGTCACAACGCACAAGACCCGGCCTGGACGACTTCAGGCTCAAGTGTCCGTCTCCTGAATTGGGGGGGCAAGCTCGGTGCATGGCTGAGTGACCTCAGTTTTTTCTTGTTTGGCTACTCGGTGATTTGGGCCTATGGGGCAGCTTTCATGAGCTGGCTCTCGGCCTTGTTGGGCAAACTCCATGGTGAATTGACCGGTCAAGGCTTGTCAGCGCAAAGTGAATCGAGCGCTGACCATGACAGCGACAAGGAACATGTTTGGATTGGCTCGAACTGGGCGTTTTGGAGTGGCTTGGTCCTCCTCATGGTCTCGAGTTGTGCGTTGGAGTGGTCGCGTCTGTACCGATTCGATGATGTGTTGCCGGGTCATTATGCGGGTGGGGTTTTGGGCTACATCAGCGGCTCCACAGGCCTGAAATGGCTTGGATTCAATGGTTCGGGCTTGATTTTCGTGATCTTCATGATTGTGGGGACGTCCTGGGCTTTTCGATTTTCTTGGTTCAACGTGGCCGAGCATTTGGGTGCCATGATGGATGAGTGGCTTGAGGCCCGACGCGAGAAAAGAGAAATACAAGAAGACCTCGCCATGGGCCAGGCTGCAGCCAAAGAGCGAGAAGAGTTGACCGAAGAGGTCCACGTTCGAGAAGCTGAGGTGGAGGTCATCTCCCCCCCGAAGCTCATTTATGAGCCTGAAGTGATTGATGTGCCCAAAAGTAAGCGCGTGGCTCGGGAGCGTCAAAAGCCGCTTTTTGCCGATTTACCCGACTCGAACTTGCCGCAAGTTGACTTGTTGGACAGCACACCCGTGCGCCTTGACAGCGTCTCGCCCGAGACTTTGGAGATGACCAGCCGCTTGATCGAGAAAAAACTCAAAGACTTCGGCGTTGAAGTGAGGGTGGTCGCGGCCGCACCAGGTCCTGTGATCACTCGCTACGAGATTGAACCCGCCACAGGGGTCAAAGGCTCACAAGTGGTGAATCTTGCCAAGGACTTGGCGCGTTCATTGAGCCTGGTCTCCATTCGAGTCATTGAAACCATACCCGGCAAAAATATCATGGCGCTCGAGTTGCCCAACGCCAGGCGACAGTCTATTAAGTTGAGTGAAATCTTGGGCTCGCAAGTCTACAACGAGGCCAAGTCGATGCTCACCTTGGGTCTTGGCAAAGACATTGTTGGCAATCCCGTGGTGGCGGACTTGGGGAAAATGCCCCATGTCTTGGTGGCAGGAACCACCGGCTCAGGCAAATCCGTGGGGATCAACGCGATGATTTTGTCCCTGCTCTACAAGGCCGAAGCTCGCGATGTTCGCTTGCTCATGATTGATCCCAAGATGCTCGAGATGTCGGTCTACGAAGGCATCCCCCATTTGCTGGCCCCTGTGGTGACGGACATGAGACAAGCCGCACACGCCTTGAACTGGTGTGTGATCGAGATGGAGCGACGCTACAAGCTCATGAGCAAATTGGGCGTTCGAAATTTGGCGGGCTACAACACCAAAATCGATGAGGCTGCCGAGCAAGAGAGCTTCATCTACAACCCCTTTAGCCTGACCCCTGACTCGCCAGAGCCTTTGAATCGATTGCCCCATGTGGTGGTGGTGATCGATGAGTTGGCCGATTTGATGATGGTGGTGGGCAAGAAAATTGAGGAGTTGATTGCTCGCCTTGCACAAAAGGCACGGGCTGCAGGTATGCATTTGATTTTGGCAACCCAGCGTCCGAGTGTGGATGTGATCACGGGCCTGATCAAGGCCAATATCCCCACACGCATTGCCTTTCAAGTCAGCAGCAAAATTGACTCGCGCACGATTTTGGACCAAATGGGTGCAGAGGCCTTGCTTGGCATGGGGGACATGCTCTACATGCACAGTGGCTCGGGCTACCCGGTGCGTGTGCACGGCGCCTTCGTGAGTGATGAGGAAGTTCACCGCGTGGTCAATTACTTGAAGACCCAAGGCGCGCCCGATTACGTCGAGGGTATCTTGGAAGGTGGCGTGGTCGATGCCGAAACGGGAGAGATTGATCTCTTTGGAGAGGGCAATTCGGAGAAAGATCCGCTCTACGATCAAGCCGTTGAGGTGGTCATGAAAAACAGGAAAGCCAGCATCTCTTTGGTGCAACGGCATTTAAAAATTGGCTACAACCGCGCTGCGCGTTTGGTTGAAGACATGGAGCGCGCAGGCTTGGTGGGCAGCATGAGCTCGAACGGTCAGCGGGAAATTTTGGTGCCCGATCGCAATTCAGATTAATGCCAAGGTCTGTCCATTCATGTGCCCTGCTCTGGCCTCTTTCAATCACGGGGACTTGCATTGAGTATTTTTCACGCTCTTAATCCCCCAGTGGCCGCGCACTCAATTCGCCGCTGGCGTGCGTTCGCTCGCGCCACCATGCAAGTGGTGGGTCGCGGTGGCTTGTTCATGGCGCTCATGGGTGTGGTTTGCATGGCCCGTGCTGACTCCATCCAAGTTTTGGCGGCATTTCTCAAAAACACGCAAAGCGCTCAGGCCCGGTTTGTGCAAACGGTGACCACTCCACCCAGGCCAGGACGCATGGCCCGGCAGAAGGTGTCAACTGGGCACTTCGCCTTTATCCGCCCAGAGCACTTTCGCTTTGACTACGAAAAGCCCTATGCGCAAAGCATTGTGGCCGATGGACACACCTTGTGGGTCTACGACAAAGACATTGCGCAAGTCACCTCCAAGCCCCTCAACCAAGCCTTGCTCAATACGCCGGCCTCCATCATCGCTTGGGCGCAAGATGTGAGCGCACTTGAAAAAGTGTTTGCTCTTCAGGCTGAAAACGCTGAAGGTGGTGTGGAGTGGGTCAAGCTTGTCCCGCTGCAAAAAGATGGCCCCATGCAGTCTTTGAGGATCGGTTTGCGTACCACTCAAGTCGGTGTGTCTCTCGCAAGCTTGGTGATGAAAGACGCGTTCAATCAAGATTCGGTGTTGGTGTTTGAGGATTTTGTGTTCAATCCCAAATCCCTCACCTTGGAGAGTTTTGCGTTCAAACCGCCCGTGGGTGTCGAGGTGATCAAAGGTGAGTGAGATGCTGTTTGAGTCGCCTCTTGAGCCCACGGTTACAGGAGATTCAAGTCTCTTGGCCAACGCGCCGTTGGCGGAGAGACTGCGCCCCAAGAGCTTAGGCGATGTGGTGGGTCAACAGCACTTGCTCTCACCGGGCATGGCTTTGAGAGTGGCGTTTGAGTCGGGCACCCCCCACAGTTGTATTTTTTGGGGCCCACCAGGCGTGGGTAAAACGACGCTGGCCAGGCTCATGGCCAATGCTTTTGATGCGCATTTCTTCATGATCAGTGCCGTCTTGGGAGGGGTCAAGGAAATCCGCGAGACGGTTCAGGCTGCCCAAGCGCTCAAGCTAGAAAACCCGCACAAGCGCAGTTTGATTTTTGTCGATGAGGTTCACCGCTTCAATAAATCTCAGCAAGATGCATTCTTGCCCCATGTGGAGTCGGGTTTGTTGATCTTCATTGGTGCAACAACGGAGAATCCCTCGTTTGAGGTGAATTCGGCCTTGCTCTCGCGCTCTCAGGTGTATGTGCTCGAGCCGCTTCAACATGATGAATTGCGACTGCTTTGGGACAGGGCGCAGGCCCTGATGGCTCTGCCGGAGCTGACAATGGATGCCATGGACCGGCTGATTCATTACGCCGACGGCGACGCGCGGCGCTTTTTGAACACGGTTGAGATGCTTCATGTGGTGGCGGCCCAGGAGTTGGAGCGCACCAGCACTGAGGGACCTCAGGTTTATGATTTGGCCTGGCTTGAGCGCGCGCTCGGTGAGCAACTGCGTCGTCACGACAAGGGCGGTGAGATGTTTTACGACACCATCAGCGCACTGCACAAATCGGTGCGAGGCTCTGATCCCGATGCGGCTTTGTATTGGCTCATGCGCATGCTCAATGCGGGCGTGGAGCCTCTTTACGTTGCTCGGCGCTTGATCCGGATGGCCAGTGAGGACGTGGGTTTGGCCGATCCCCGGGCTTTGACCTTGGCGCTTGAGGCCACCCAGACTTTGGAGCGTTTGGGCTCTCCTGAAGGTGAGTTGACACTGGCGCAATGTGTGATTTATTTGGCCATGGCACCCAAATCCAATGCGGTCTACAAAGCGTTCAAAGCGGCCAAGGCCTGGGTGGACAAGGACCTCACGCGAGAAGTACCCCTGCATTTGAGGAATGCGCCAACCCAACTCATGAAAAAATTGGATTATGGGCGCGACTATCGTTATGCACACGATGAGCCCGATGCCTTTGTGGCTGGGGAGCATTATTTCCCAACGGACTTAAAGCCCATGGTTTTTTACGAGCCAGTTGAACGCGGTTTGGAGATCAAAATTGGGGAAAAACTCAAGACCTTGAGAGCTTTGAATCAACAAGCCCAACACAGCAAAACATCTTCAAAATAAAATTCAACGCACAAGCTCTTTTCATTCCATGGATACATTGGTTCAACAAATCATCAACGGGCTCGTGCTCGGGAGCCTTTATGCACTGGTGGCGTTGGGCTACACCATGGTTTATGGCATCATCAATTTGATCAATTTCGCACACGGTGAAGTCCTGATGGTGGGCGCCATGATCTGTTGGAGTGTGATGGGTCTTTTCTCAGACCACCTGCCCGCGCTTGCACCAGCTTGGGGTTTGGCTGTGGGACTCATCGCGGCGGCTTTGGTGTGCGCGGTGTTGAATGTGGGGATTGAAAAGTTGGCCTACCGACCACTTCGAAATGCGCCTAAACTGGCGCCTTTGATCACCGCCATTGGGGTCTCGATCTTGCTTCAAACGTTGGCGATGATCATCTTCAAGCCCGACTACAAATCTTTCCCCAATCCCTTGCCGACTGAACCCATGGCGGTGATGGGCGCGGTGATCAGCCCCACACAGGTGATGATCTTGATCACGACCGCCTGTCTTTTGCTCATTTTGATGTTCATCATTCATCAAACGCGACTGGGGCGGGCCATGCGAGCCACCTCCGAAAACGAACAAATGGCCAGTCTGATGGGGATTCGCCCCGATCGGGTGATCTCGGCCACCTTTGCCATTGGCGCGGTACTGGCCAGTGTCGCTGGGGTGATGTGGGCCGCCAACTTTGGAACCGTGCACCACTCCATGGGGTTTTTGCCTGGCCTCAAAGCCTTTACAGCGGCTGTCCTTGGGGGGATTGGCAATTTACCCGGCGCAGTGGTGGGTGGTCTTTGTTTGGGTTTGATCGAATCCATCGGTTCGGGCTATTTGGGGCCCTGGAGTGGTGGAATTCTAGGGTCTCAATACAGCGATATTTTTGCTTTTTTGGTCCTCATCGGAATGCTCACCTTGCGCCCTTCGGGGCTCTTGGGCGAGCGCGTGGCGCAAAGGGCCTGAGGTGGTGAGCGCATGAAAAACCTCCAGTCCCGTGGATGGGTTGCCCTCTTGGCGCTGGCGGTCTTGGTGTTGCCTATTTTGTTGCAGCCCTTGGGCAATGCGTGGGTTCGAATCGTGGACATGGCCTTGATTTATGTCTTGCTCGCTTTGGGTTTGAATATTGTGGTGGGGTTTGCAGGTCTGTTGGACTTGGGCTATGTTGCCTTTTTTGCCATTGGTGCTTACGTGTACGCCTTGTTGGCCTCGCCGCAGTTGTTGGAGTCTTGGGGCTGGCTCGTGCAGTATTTTCCGCAAGGCTTGCACACCCCGTGGTGGGTGGTGGTGCCCATCAGCGCCCTCTTGGCGGGAATTTTTGGGGCTGTATTGGGTG
>CAISQQ010000046.1 GCA_903887655.1 uncultured Burkholderiales bacterium | reverse complement strand
TTTTAAAAACAAGCCATCGCTCGAACGCGGCGAGAAGGCGCGGGGGTTGTGGTCATCCTCAGCGCTGCGCATTGGGCGCAAGCCCTCCTCATCGCCCGCATCCGAGACCCCACTCGATGCATTGGACCCCATTGCCCCAGTTGCCCCCAGATTGGGCAATCTCACCCCCGCACGCTCATAGAGGGCGGAAGACGCCGCCAGTCCTTGAAGCTGCGCGAGTTGGGACTGCTGAGCGGCCAAGGGATCGTCTGCGCGCCCAATGGCCAGGTGGGTTCTGACAAGGGCGTTGCCAGCGGGACTGGCATGGCTGTCCGAGCGACCCGCATGAGGAGCCGCCGTCTTGGCTGAACCCAGCCCAAGCCTTTCATCATCGAAGTCGGCCACCATCATTTTGGAGTTGATGGCCTCCACCTCTTGGGCCACATCGACACTGTTTCTGAGCGGACCCTCTCCTGCCCAACGCTTGGCCGGGGTCGAGCCCCCTGCGCTCAAAGGCCCAGCGGGCGGGTTGGGCAAAGGCGAGGCCAGCGCCATTGAAAAAGGGTCTGGCGAGAGCGCCGGCAGCGGCCCGGTGGGCGTGGCACTGGAGAGCGCAGGGCTCGAGAGTGGTGAATTGGCGGGCTGTGAAGGCTTGGCGAGGGACGCCTCGCGCGAGCTCGAGGTGTTGTTGAGCCCTAAGGCCGCTGAAGGGGTCGACACCGTTGCCGCGTTGGGAGGCGCGCCCGCCGTCACCGGGTTGACCAAGCCTTGTGCGATTTGTGCGGCCAAGCCGCTTGAGCTGAAGGCCTCATCGACCCAGGTGTTGCCCTTGCTGAGAATCTCTTTGTCGTTGCCACTGAGTTTGGAGGCCACCTCGCGCGCATACTCATCCGAGGTCTTGAGGGGCGGCTCGCTCGAGGTGGTGATCAAACTCAAGAGCACCATCAAGATCATCAGCAGCATGAAGCCCCAGACGATCAATTTCTTCGGGGGTAAGCCCTGGGGCGGATCGACCACCGGCCTTAAGAGCTCTTCCGCCCCCTTCACCAGCGCGCTCCAAACCAAGACGACGCGTGTTCACTCTCTTTGGTGATCTTGACCTCGGCCTTGCCGAGTTTGAGCAACAAGCCGGCATGCACGCCTTGCACGACGATGTAGTGCTGCTCGACACTGTAATTGACCAACTGCGTTTGCTCGTTGGACCAGGCAAACACGGCCGGGAAATTTTGATACTGATCGGGCAGTCGAATGAAGGTCTTGCTGCCGTCATCAAAAACACTCCAAGGCTTGAAGTCAGCCTTGCCCTCGATGGTGTAATTGGTGCGGATCAAATCCAAGCGGATGCGGTTGACGCTGGACGCCTGCGGCGAAAGCGGTGACCCCTCCACAGAGGACTGCGAGCTCTGGGAAGCGTCGGGCAAAGAAGGAGATGACCCGCTCTCAGGGGGAAGGCCAGCCCCCTGTTTGGGCCTGGTCGCAAGAGATGCTTGACGCTCGAGCCCCAAAGGAGAGAGCGCGCGCGTCTCCTCAAACTCCTCCAACTCAAGGACCGGTGTCGTCCACGACACGCGCTGGTACCATTTGCCCGAGCCTTCTTTGGTGGAGCGCAGAATCAGAGGGTATTCGCGTTCATTGGTGATCAAGGTGACACTGGTGGTGAGGCCTTCGTATTTGGGCCGAACCAACAGGTGACGGCGATTGGTGCTCAAGACCACGCTGAAATTGGCCGTGTCCCCCACCACCACCGTGCTCACGGTTTCGGTGGGGCCCAATTGCACATGCGTGACCACCTTGGGGCGGGTGAGCACCAGGTAGGTGCGCTCGGGGTCGTAGTCAAAGGTGACCAGTCTGGCGTCCGCACTCACCACGGTGGGCTCTTGCTGGGCATGCGCCTCGGGGGCCAAGGGCCCAGCAGACCCACAAGCGACCACAACGGTGACGGCGAAAGCACCGGTCCACACACGGCTTGCCCGCGCACACGCCAAGACTGGTGTCAAGGGGCACATGTCAGACCAGCCAGACCAAGAGGAGGACAACCCACCATGCCAAGATCCAGGCCAAGAGCCTGGCCAAGGCTTGTGGGTTGAGCAAGAAGAGGGGTGGGGGTGCTTCATTGCAAACTGTCTTGTAGACGCTCAAAATGCGTGATCACAAAACCCAGTGGGTTGTCTTGCAAGCCTTTTTCATCCACCGAGGGCTCGATCACGTAGTGAAGGGTAAAGCGCCACTTGGTGAGGAGGGCTGGGCCTGTGGAGATGCGCTCGCTGGTTTGGGCGAAGATGAAGATGATGTTGTCTTGGGAGACATCGGCACTGCTGATCTCGGTGGTGCGGATGAGGCCTGGGGTCTTGGCCATGCGCTCAAACGGGCGCTCGGTGGCCAAATACTCCTTGAACTCGGCCCGGGCCTTGCCCGCCACCCGGCTCGACGCCCGGGCCAGATCGCGCCGACTCAAAAAGGGATCAATCGACATGAGGTTGCGCACGAAGTTGCGGCCCTCGGCGGCAATCAACTTGGGCGAGACCACAAACTCCTGCGCTTGCACGGGCTTGGCCAGCACTTGACCCGAGTCGTTGTCAACTTTGACCATGTAGGGGATGGTTTTGACCAAAGGGGTCATGAAGCTGATCGCGGCCACCAAGGCGATCAAGAGGAGCAACTCGACAAACGCAAAAATGCACCAGCGCGCCCCTTGCACTTGGGCACTCACCAAGAGTTGACTAAAGACGCGCTTTTCCTCACTGTTGAGTGTCGGCGGCATATTGCCCAACTCATGGAGCTTTTTGGCAACGGATGAGGATCGAAAGAACATGAACCCATCATGCGCTGAAACGAGGCCCTTCTTTCACTCGAAAAACACGTGTTTCCAACGAATTTTTAGGATGCGTGGCGAGTGATTGCGCCCGATTGGAAGGCGCCTGGGGCACCTACTGTGCGGCTCTGTCCTGGCTTGAGGGGCATGGCGCCTGATGACCTTGATGGCCTGGGGTGCGGGTTGGGCCAGAAACCAGAGAGATCAACGAAGGGGTGGAAACAGTTTCTGGCGTTCTCGTGATCTCTGTGAGCGGGGTACTGAGACCCCGCTATCCGCTATCAGTAAAGCCTGGGGGTCAAGCTGACTTGGGGCTTTTGGTCGTTGGGCAAATAAGTCGACGCATACATCCCCAATTGGGCCGCATACTTGGCTTGGCTTTCATAGTTGAACTCATGATAGCGATCCAAGACCCTCTGCACGAGCTCCAGGGCTCGTGTTTTTAAGCGAATGTGAAATGTGATTTTCATTTTCAATTCTCCCAAAAGTGGTTGTACAAAATCAGACTTTATCGAAAAAATTAAACGGTGTATACAGTTTATACCCTTATCCACCAATTTACAACACTTTCGCACTTGCCCCGACTGCACCGCGTCGGCGTCACCGGCTCGCCTCTGGCCCACCAAGTGGATGCGCTTGAGCGTGGATCGGCATCGCACCTCAAAACCTGAGCCCCATGCTGGTGCACTCAGGCACACACCCTCAAGCGGAGGGTCCCCCCTGGCGCAGGGGCGGCCACATGCGGTGCATGATGCCGTCCTTCAAACGGTATTGATGCCAAAGCGCAAAGAGCACATGCAAGCCCGCGAGTCCCATTAGTCCATAGGCAATGACCTCATGGATATCCACGAGCAAGCGACGCATGGGCTTGTTGCTCGGATCAAAGGCGGGGATGGTCATCCAATCAAAGAGGTTCACCCCCCGAAACCAAACCGCCACGATGCCACTGCTGACCATGACGATCATGGCGACATACAGCAAAACATGAAAGAGGCGAGCTGCGCTCTGCCTCCAACCGCTCGCGAGGGGCTCGAGATGAACACCCTGGCGGCGGCGCCACTCGATGCGCAGCAGCAACAAAAGCGTCAACACCACCCCCAAGGTGATGTGCACACTCCTCACCATCATCCTGGGCTCACCACGGGGCACCCAATGCGCGCCCCACCCGAGCAGAAAAATCCCCACCAAGAGGACAGCACTGCCCCAATGCAGCCAGCGTGTGGGGCGATCGTAAACGTGAAGACTCTCTGCGCTTTGCATCAATGGGCCGCTCTTTAAAGAAGTTCTTCAATCCACTGCAGCCCAAACCAGCGCCAAGCGGAACTCGGGCATGCGTAACATCAAAAAAATAGGTTATTTTGATTCATCTTAAAAAACTTTGAAGTCAGTTTTATTACACTTTCTCCAAAGTCGCTCATTTTTGAACACCTAAACACTCAAAACCACCAGCACGAGCCCCTCACGGCACCCTTGAGTCACCCTAGAGGCGCTCTGATCGGAGCCTGCGCAAAGAGACTCTGATCAAAATGATGGGCCTGAATCACCCCAATTGTTGCAATGCGATAACAGTGGCCAGCTCAACTGACACTGAACTCGAGTTAACACGGTTGACAGTCCTGTCAACTCGCATTAAGGTTCAGTATTCAGTACTTCTTGGTTATTCGGACCCATGATCACCCAAGCCAACTTACAACAAAAGCGCTCACTGTTACACCACCCCATTCTTGCGTGATCCTTGTCAATGCGTGCCTCCACCTCGGTGGAACACCCCATGATGTCCGACCTCCACCCCTTCCCCCATTTCATGATCGTGCAGCGCAACAAATTGAATGCGCTGTGCTTTTTCACGCCCATCGCCCTTTAGGAGAATCCTTTGGAAGAGACCAATACTAAAAATCCGGAT
>CAISQQ010000045.1 GCA_903887655.1 uncultured Burkholderiales bacterium | reverse complement strand
GAGGCGATCATCCAAACGCTCTTGGGAGCCTATCCAGACCACGGCATCTTGGCCGAAGAGTCTGGTCAAGAGCACGGCAATGCCCACTCGGAATTCATCTGGATCATTGACCCCTTGGATGGCACCACCAATTTCATCCACGGCTTTCCTTATTACTGCGTGAGCATTGCCATGCAGTACCGAGGAAAGATCGAACAAGCGGTGGTCTACGACCCCACCCGCAACGACTTGTTCTCGGCCACCAAGGGCCGTGGCGCCTTCATGAACGACCGGCGCATGCGCGTGAGCAAACGCACCCAACTCAAAGACTGCCTGTTGAGCACCGGGTTTCCGTTTCGACAAGGCGATGATTTGCAAACCTATTTGCTCATGATGGCCGAGATGATTCAAAAAACCGCCGCCCTCAGGCGCCCGGGTGCAGCGGCACTCGATTTGGCCTATGTGGCAGCCGGTTTCAGCGATGGCTTTTTTGAGTCAGGCCTGCAGCCTTGGGACACGGCAGCGGGCGCGCTTCTCATCACCGAGGCCGGCGGGCTCATTGGCAACTTCTCAGGAGAAGCCAATTTTCTTCATGAAAAAGAGTGCATGGCCGCCAGCCCCAAGATTTATGCCCAAATGGCCCACCTCTTGTCACCTTACTCCAAAGTGGCATCCGCCCGTCACGCCGAGATGGCGTTGCACCCCAGTGAGCCTGGGCTCACGGGAGAGGCTGAGACAGACCAGAGTCAGGCAGCGCTGCAAGCGCTGATGGCGCCAACACCAGCCCCGCGCCTTCAACGTGTCAAGGGCACACCCTTGAGCATCAAACCCTCGGACTCGGGTGACTCACCGCGCTTGAGCCCTGCCCCCAGACGCCCTCGCGCCAACAATGTGCGTTGACGCTTGAATGCCCTGACCCCATCCTTTTTCCCATCGAGCTCCTGACTTGACGTCCCTGCTTGCCTTTGTCCATGACCGAGTCCATCACCAAGACTGAAACCCACACCCCGATGATGCAGCAGTACTTGGCCATCAAGGCCGAGTTTCCGAGCACCTTGGTGTTTTATCGCATGGGGGATTTTTACGAGCTTTTCTTTGACGACGCCAAAAAAGCCAGTGATTTGCTGGGCATCACCCTCACCCACCGCGGCCAAACTGCAGGCCAGCCCATCGCCATGGCGGGTGTGCCGTATCACTCGGCAGAAGGGTATTTGGCCAAATTGCTGCACCGAGGGGAGTCGGTGGCCATTTGCGAGCAAGTGGGCGAGATCACGGGCAAAGGCCCAGTTGAGCGCAAAGTCGTTCGTGTCTTGACCCCTGGCACGCTCACTGACTCGGCGCTGTTGAGCGACAAAACCGAGTCCTACTTGTTGTCAGTTTATGCCAGCGACAGGGCCAACTCACCGCAGGGCTGTGGCCTGGCGTGGATGAGCCTCACACAAAACACCATCTATCTCGCCCAATGCGCCAAGGACGACTGGTCGTCTTGGCTCAACCGCATCTCTCCCCAAGAGGTGATCCACCCCCAGAGCTTGCCCGAGCCCCTGCGGCGAGCCTTGGAGGGCTCGGCCGTGCTCACCCCCAGAATGGACTGGCAGTTTGACGCATCGCTGGGTGAGCGCAAACTGTGCGAGCAGCTCCAAGTCCAAACCCTGGCGGGGTTCCAAGCGCAAGACCTCCCCCAGGCCCAAGCCGCCGCCGCCGCCTTGTTGGCCTATGCCGAGCACACCCAAGGCCAAACGCTCTCGCACATCAACCACGCGCAGGTCTTGGAAGACAAGAGCTTCATCGATGTCCCGATCAATACCCGCAAGAATCTGGAGCTCTTGCAAACACTGCGAGGCGAGGATTCACCCACTTTATTTTCTTTGCTCGATACCTGCCAAACGGCCATGGGTTCGCGCGAGCTCAAGGCCTGGATCACGGAGCTGCCCATCTTGCGCGCTGAGCCCAAAGCGCGCTTGGCCTCCATCGAAGCCGTGATGCAGCGCCGAGCAGGTTTGCCGCACTTTCAAACCTTGCGCTTGGCGCTCAAAGGACAAGCGGATGTGCAGCGCATCAGTGCGCGCATTGCCTTGCAACAAGTGCGCCCCAGAGAGTTGGTCGCTTTGGCGCGTGCACTCCAAGGTGCTGAGGAGGTTCACGCCTTGCTCGAGCCACTGAGCCAGGTGGACTATTTAGGTTCGCTCCAACGTGCACTGCGTGTCCCCGCCGAATGGGCGCAATTGATTGAGCGCGCCATTTCACCGCAGTGCGCGGCCTTGGTTCGAGATGGGGGTGTCTTTGCATCCGGCTTTGATCCAGAGCTCGATGAGCTCAGGGACATCCAAAACAATTGCGATTCATTCTTGCTGGACCTCGAAGTCAAGGAGCGCGCCAGGACTGGCATCCACAATTTGCGGGTGCAATTCAATAAGGTGCATGGATTTTTCATCGAAGTCACCCAAGGCCAATTGGATCGCATTCCAGCCGACTACAAGCGCCGCCAGACCTTGAAAAACGCCGAGCGCTTCATCACCCCCGAGCTCAAGGCCTTTGAGGACAAGGCTTTGTCTGCACAAGAGCGTGCCTTGGCGCGCGAGAAATGGCTCTACGAGCAACTCCTCGAGACCTTGCAGTCCTGGGTCCAGCCCTTGAGCCGCTTGGCCCATGCGTTGGCCAAGCTCGATGCACTCTTGGCCTTGGCAGAGAGGTCTGACACCTTGGGTTGGTGCAAGCCCGAATTCGTCAACCACCCCTGCATTGAGATTCGCCAAGGCCGCCACCCGGTGGTCGAGTCCCGACTGGCCCAACACGCAGGCAAAGCCTTCATTGGCAACTCCACCGAACTCGGCCCCAAGCACCGCATGCAAATCATCACGGGGCCCAATATGGGCGGCAAGTCGACCTACATGCGCCAAGTCGCGCTCATTGTGCTGTTGGCCAGCATGGGCTCACACGTGCCGGCCGCCTCCTGTGTGCTCGGCCCCATTGATGCCATCCACACCCGCATTGGGGCCGCCGACGACTTGGCCAATGCGCAGTCCACCTTCATGATGGAGATGACCGAGGCGGCCTTGATTTTGAACCACGCGGGCCCCCACAGCCTGGTGCTGATGGACGAAATCGGACGCGGCACCTCCACCTCGGACGGATTGTCCTTGGCCAGTGCCATTGCCGCGTATTTGCACAACAAGTGCCAGTCTTTCACCCTCTTTGCCACCCATTATTTTGAGCTCACCGAGTTTCCCGCTCTTCACCACCATGCCGTCAATGTGCACCTCGGAGCGAGTGAGACCAGCAGCGGTGTGGTGTTCCTCCATGAAGTCCAACCCGGTGCGGCCAGCCAAAGCTATGGCATTCAAGTGGCCAAGTTGGCGGGTATTCCGCACTCGGTGCTCAACCAAGCGCGACAGTTTCTACAATCTCTTCAACTGAGTGACACCCAAGCGCGCGTGCAAAACGATCTCTTTGCAACGCCCGTGAGTTGGCCAACACCCAGCGAAGAAGCGAGTCTGAGCGAGAGCGAGCTGCACGCTCAACTGCGCGAATTGAATCCCGATCTTTTAACCCCCAAAGAGGCTTTGGACGCCCTTTACTCCTTGAGAAAGTTGTTATGACTTACTGTGTCGCTGTCAAATTAAAAGCCGGCTTGGTGTTCCTGTCTGACTCGAGAACCAATGCTGGCCTGGACCAAATCAGCACGTTTCGCAAGATGATCGTCTACGAAAAAGCCAACGACCGCTTCATGGTGCTGCTCACAGCGGGAAACCTGAGCATTGCCCAGTCCATTCGGGAGATCTTGCAAGTCGAGCACGTGAAGGACACCTCGGTGGTGTCGGGCGAGGAAGAGTCCATCACCATTTGGAACGCCAAGAGCATGTTTGACGCCACGCGCGTTCTGGGCCAAGCGGTGAGACGCGTCTACGAGCGCGATGGTGAGTCGCTCAAAGCCGCGGGGGTTGACTTCAATGTCTCCTTGATTTTTGGCGGGCAAATCAAGGGCGAGGGCATGCGTTTGTTTCAAGTGTATTCGGCTGGTAACTTCATCGAAGCCACGCCTGAGACACCGTATTTCCAAATTGGCGAGTCCAAATACGGCAAACCCGTCTTGGACCGGGTGATCAACCCCAACACCCCCTTGGATGAAGCCACCAAGTGCTTGCTCGTGTCCATGGACTCGACCTTGAAGTCCAATCTCTCAGTGGGTTTGCCACTGGACTTGGCGGTCTACGAGGTGGATCAATTTCAAACCCACAAATTGCTGTGCTTGGATGAAAACAACCCTTACTTCAAGATGCTGCACACCTCTTGGGGTGACAAACTGCGCGAGGTCTTTGATGGCATTGAGGACCCGATGTGGAATGGTGAAGTGGCCTCGCACCCCATCGTGAGCGCGAGCTCGACGGCATTGGCTTTGAAGAAAATTGCCACCCCTTCTGAGAAGCTGATTTGAGCCTGGAGACCCCGAGAGCTCGCCTGAATGGGGCGAGCGTTTCTTCGCGGAGGGTGGATTGAAGGCTTGCCTTGATGTTGACATTCATGCGGGCACCAAGCCCGAGTCATCTCCCACACTGACCCCAGTTCATTGGTGACAACTCACCGAGGAGCGCCATGCCTCTTGCTCGATCCAAACCCAGTGGAAAAAGCCGCTGTGCATGTGCACCACCAAGCACTGGCCAATGGGCAGGCGCACCCAGTCTTGCCGCGAGACGGGAACGGACAAGGTGCGAGCGTCAAAGGCTGCATGGGCGAGGTGAACCGTGTCGCTGCCAAAGCGAGGTGAGCGTGACGGGTGTTGGCTGACAATTTCAACCCGCTCTTCACTGGGCGGCTCAGTCTCGAGAATGGCATTGAAAAAACACAGGCCACTCCATGTCGCCGCGCACCCCATGCACACCACCCCCACATCCATGATCAACTCAAGCCAGTAGGGCGTGAGCTCAATGTGATTGAACTCTTCGCGCAGCCTGGCCAAACGCTGGCGGCAACTCACCCCATGGATGAGCAAAAACACCAAGCCCACCATGAGGCCCATGATCAGCCCGCCACTGGGGGGTAAAACGGTGTACTGTGCATGATTGCCCAAGAGAGTGAAACCCACCGTGACCCCCAAGAAACACAAACTCATCCATGTTTTAAAGGGGTGAGGCTCGAGGGATGGACTCATTTTTTTGTTCAAAAACCTGGGCATGGTTTGGACAGACGCTTTCAAAGCTCAAAGCGTTGAAAGCGAAAAAATGAATTGTATAGAATTATTTTTAAACCATCAATTAATTTTTAAGTATTACATCAACTGCTCGGCTTGGGTGTTGCCCGCTTCCCTCCCAGAGCTCGAGGAACAACGGTGGATTTTTTGCAGCGAGCCCCCTCACCCCAGAGGGCTCAGGGCAGGCCATCCGGTTTAAGCTGCGCCCCAGCTCAAGAGCCCCGAGCTCACACTCACCCAGATGAACACGCCAAAAGCGATGCGGTAATAGGCAAAGGGCACAAAGCTGTGCGTGCCCACGTAGCGCAAGAGCCACTTCACGCAAACCCAAGCGCTCAGAAATGAGACGATCAAGCCGGTTAAAAAAAGCGGCGCATCGGCCACACTGAGCAGATGTCTAGCTTTGAACAAACTGTAGCCCCCAGCAGCGAGCAAGGTGGGGATGGCCAGATAAAAAGAAAACTCCGTTGCAGCGCGGCGACTGAGCCCCAAGAACATTCCCCCAATGATGGTGGCGCCCGAGCGAGAGGTGCCCGGAATCATGGCCAGGCACTGCACCAAGCCGACCTTGAACGCATCTTTGCGGGTCATCGACTCGACGTTCAAGATCCGCACGTCGTCGTTGGGGTGATGGTCTTGGCCGTTGGGGCTGCTGCGTTTTTCCGCCCACAAAATGATTAGACCGCCCAAGACAAAGGTGCTGGCCACAACTTGAGGGGTGAACAAATGGTCCTTGACCCAGTGACCCAACAACAGACCGAAGACGGCCGCGGGCAAGAACGCGATCACCACATGCAAGGTGAACTCTTGAGCCAAGCGCGAGCGCGGCAAGGCCAAGACGGTTTGGGAAATTTTTTGCCAAAACACCAACACGACCGCGAAGATCGCGCCCGATTGAATGGCAATGTCAAACACCTTCGCACGCTCGTCATCAAAGCCGAGCAAAGCGCCCAACAAGACCAAATGGCCCGTCGACGAAATGGGCAAAAACTCGGTGAGTCCTTCGACCAAGCCCATTGCGCAGGCTTTCAGAAAAAGTATCAAATCCACAATGCGGTCCTTCAACGCCCAAAACCAGGCATGGGTGAAGGCTCTATACCCTCAAGCCCCACATTATCGTCAAAAAATGCGTCACTCGGGGGGCCAGCGCTCGCGCTCCAAGGCCCTCAGCCGCATTCGCCCCCCCACACGATCTGCCTCAAGCGCAGCATGCTTTTTTGCCACTAAAAAGTCATATTTACGTCACACCGACTTGCTCGAGCACTGGAAACGCTCCTGATGCACCTAAAATCAGCGCATGAGCACACCTTCTCCCTCCAACAAGCCACACGACGGGCAGACCCCTGCGCTAGAAAAACCAAGCCATTTTTTGCGACAAATCATTGAGCAAGACTTGGCACAAGGCAGCTACGCTGGGCGACACTGGGCGGGCTCACCAGGTGGGAGAGCTCATCAAGCCGAGGGGCCCCTGGACAGCGCGCGCATTCGCACGCGCTTTCCGCCTGAGCCCAATGGTTACTTGCACATTGGACACGCCAAAAGCATTTGCATCAACTTTGGCCTGGCCCAAGATTACCAAGGCGTGTGTCACATGCGCTTTGATGACACCAATCCAGAAAAAGAAGACACCGAGTATGTGGACTCTATTTTGGATGCCGTGAAGTGGTTGGGTTTTGGTTGGGAGAGCGTGGTCAATGGGCAAGTGGTCTCGCATTTATTTCAAGCGAGCGACTACTTTGACTTCATGCACGACTGTGCGGTGGCCCTCATACGAGCGAATTTGGCCTACGTCGACGAGCAAAGCGCACAAGAGATGCGTGAGCACCGCGGTGACTTCACCACGCCTGGCAAGAACAGTCCCTATCGGGACCGAAGTGTGGAGGAGAACTTGCTGCGGTTCAAAGCCATGCGCGACGGTCTCCTTGAGGACGGCTCGGCCGTTTTGCGCGCAAAAATTGACATGGCCTCGCCCAATTTAAACCTCAGAGACCCGGCCATTTACCGCATTCGAAGAGCCCACCACCACCGCACCCATGACCAGTGGTGCATCTATCCGATGTACACCTTTGCCCATCCGATTGAGGATGCGCTCGAGCAAATCACCCACAGCTTGTGCACGCTCGAGTTTGAGGACCAACGCCCGTTTTACGATTGGCTCTTGGCGCGCTTGATCGAGCTCAACCTCTTGTCCTCACCACCTCCAAAGCAAATCGAGTTTGCACGGCTAAACCTCACCTACGTGGTGACGAGCAAAAGAAAACTCGCGCAATTGGTGCAAGAAGGCCATGTCTCGGGCTGGGACGACCCCCGCATGCCCACCATTGTGGGACTCAGACGACGCGGCTATACGCCTGAGAGTATTCGGCTTTTTATTGAGCGCATTGGTGTCACCAAAAGTGACAGCTGGATAGACTACGGCACGCTCGAGGCGTGTTTGAGAGAGGACTTGGAGGGCAAGGCAGCGAGGGCCATGGCGGTCCTTGACCCGCTCGAGCTCGTGCTCACCAACTGGGTTGAGGTCATGGGAGACATTGAATCGCAGCGTGTGGGAGCCCCCGCTCACCCGCACCACCCCGACATGGGTGAGAGGGCCTTTTTGTTCTCACCCAAGCTCTGGATTGAGCGCAGTGACTTTGAGAGCGAGCCGGCCAAAGGTTTTTTCCGTCTCTACCCAGGCAATAAAGTGCGACTGAAATACGGTCACGTGGTGGAGTGTTTGGGCGCTGATGTCGACAACAGTGGCCGCGTGATGCGAGTCAATGCCCGAATCATTCCCGACACCAAAAGCGGCACACCTGGCGCCAATGCCGTCAAAGTCAAAGGCGTGATCACGTGGGTGAGCACCCTCGATGCAATTCCTGCCATTGTGCGCATCTACGACCGCTTGTTCACTCAGCCCCAGCCTGATGCGGGGGGACAAGATTTTTTGAGCAGCTTGAACCCGAACAGCTTGTCTGAAGTCCACGCCATGCTGGAGCCTTCACTCATCAAAGCAAAGCCCTCTGAGTCTTTCCAATTCGAAAGAATTGGGTATTTCGTCACAGATCCGATTGACAGCCAAGCACACGCTTTGGTCTTTAACAAGACCACAGGTCTCAAAGACTCTTGGGCTGCGCCTTGAGCTGACCCAAACCCTCAGCAGTTCAACCTCGGCGCTTTTGATGCAGGGTGTCAACCGCTGGAGCGCGACAAGACGATGCGCCTCTTTAGTGGACTGACCCCTTGAGGGCTGCTGGCACCATGAGGGGCACGACAGGAATGCCCTCATCGAGCAAGGCCATGGATTCATCCACACTGACTTGGCCGCGAATGTTTCTCTCCTTGGCCTCGCCGTAATGAATTTTCCTCGCCTCATCCGCAAATTGGCTGCCCACATCTTCGGTATTGGCCAGCACTTGTTGCACGACCTTGAGCCAATTGGCCTGGAGTTGCTGCTGAACGCCGAGTCGGTGGGCATTCGCCACCACGGCGTCGCTGGGCTCAGTCACCACCAAGTCCGTCCCTCTCGCACCGGAGGCCTCAGGGGACTGGGCATTGGGCTGGGCACTCACGCAAGGGGCGGCAGCGTCGCTTAAAGCGCCGCCCCCACTGGGCAATGGGGATTGAGCACGCGAGAGGCCTTGGGTGCGAGAAGATTTGGACGCCAGCAAATTGAGTCTGGGCGCACTCAAGCTTTTGGTCACATCTTGCGCGCCACAGATGGGGCATTCAATCATGCCACGAGAATTTTGGGTTTGGAAATCATCCTCAGAAGCAAACCAGCCTTCAAACTGGTGCTCTTGGCGACAATGCAGGTCGAGTACTTTCATGACGAAATTATGACCTAAAAAAAGCGGCTTGAATAGCAAGCCCAAAATGAGGGTTTTTTGCTCGAGCCACCAGGCTTGCGTGGGTGCGGCTTTTTAGATAGGCTCGCCCACCCTATTCATCGGGTCCTTTGCGATTTAGCCCAGGGATTTTAAAATCGCCTCCGAGCACAAACTCATCAACCCCCCGGGGAACAATCCCAGACCCAAAATGGCGAAACCGTTCACACCCAGCATCCACTTCACATCTCGGCCCGCTGAAACGGTGCTCGCGGTGATGGGCGGATCGAAATACATCACCTTGACGATGCGAATGTAGTAAAAAGCGGCGAGCAAGGACATGATGAGCGCAAACACCACCAGCGGCACCGATCCCGTCATGTGAGACGCCATCAGGGCTTGCAGCACCGAGAGCTTGGCATAAAAGCCCACCAAGGGAGGCACTCCCGCCAAGGAAAACAGCACAATGGACATCACCCCGGCGTAGAGCGGACTGCGTTGATTGAGGCCCGCCAAATCGGCAATTTCCTCGCTCTCAAAGCCTTCGCGTGCCAAAAGCAAAATCACGCCAAAAGCCGCCAAGGTGGTGAGCACATAGGTGATGGTGTAAAACATGGCAGAGCTGTAGGCATTGGCGCCTGGCAAGGTCTGACCATTGACCACGCCGGCAAATAGGCCAATCACCACAAAACCCATTTGAGAGATGGTGGAAAAAGCGAGCATGCGTTTGAGATTGGTTTGTGCAATGGCGGCCAAATTGCCCACCAGCAAAGAGCACACACTGAGGACCATGAGCATTTGCTGCCAGTCTTGAGCGAGTGGCAACAAACCACTCACGAGCAGTCGAATGACCAGGGCAAAGGCGGCCAATTTCGGAGCGGCCGCAATCATGAGGGTGACACCTGTGGGTGAGCCCTCGTAAACATCGGGCACCCACATGTGAAAGGGCACAAGACTCAATTTAAAAGCCAAGCCACAAACCACAAACACCAGCCCCAAGATCAGCACTTGGTGGTTGATCTGCCCCGTCAGCACGCTGTGAAAGACCGTGCCTATCTCCAAACTGCCCGTGGCGCCATACAGCATCGACAAGCCGTAGAGCAAAAAGCCGCTGGCCAAAGCGCCCAGCACAAAATATTTCATCGCCGCTTCGCTCGCTTGTGCACTGTCGCGCCTTAAAGCGACCAAGGCATAGCTGCAAAGGGTCAACAACTCCAGTCCTAAATAAAGGACCAAGAAATGGTTGCCAGAAATCATGACCATCATGCCCAATAGCGCAAACAGACTCAAGCTAAAGAGCTCCCCACCGGCCAGCATGCCGCGGTCTGCGCTGTAGCCTCTTGCGTACACCAAGGTGACCAACACCGACAAGGCAGAAAAACACTTGAGCCAGTGGCCCATGGCGTCAAAGACGACCATGCGTGAAAAGCCATAACTCACCTCACCGTCTTGGGCCAAATAGCCTTCCATCAAGGCAACACCCAGCAAGGTGAGCAAGGACAAAACGAATGTGGTACCCCGCTTGGGTGTTTTGACGCCCAAGTCCACCAAGCAAATCAGGCAAGTGAGCACCAAGAGAAAAATCTCTGGGCTGATGCTGAACCAATCACTGGAATCGATCATCGTTCGTGTTCTTTATGGTTGAATGTCAAAGGTAGGTGTGTTCAAGTCCATGGCCTCGTCTGCGCTCAGTGAGCCAACTTGCTCAGCGACGCCAAGCGCAGCAACTCATTGACGGACACACCCATCGTATCGGTCATGGGCTTGGGATCAATCCCCATGGCCAAAACCGCCAAGGCCAAGAGGGCCAGCATCAAAAACTCGCGGGAATTGATGTCACTCAGTGCTCTCACGTGTTCATTGGCAATGGGCCCCAGGTAAACGCGCTTGACCATCCACAAGGTGTAAGCCGCCCCAAAAATCAAGGCCGTGGCGGCTCCCATGCCGAGCCAAAAGGATTGCTCAACAGCACCCAAGATGACCATCCACTCGCCAACAAACCCCGCCGTCCCGGGCAGACCGCAATTGGCCATGGCAAACAAGATGGCAAAGGCGGTGAACTTAGGGGCCGTGTTGATGACCCCTCCGTAGCTTGAAATTTCTCGTGAGTGAACACGGTCGTACAGCACCCCAATGCACAAGAACATGGCGCCAGAGACAAAACCGTGGGCCACCATTTGCACCATGGCACCGGTCAACCCCAAAGGCGTGAAGATGAAGATCCCCAGGGTCACAAAACCCATGTGGGCCACAGAGGAGTACGCCACGAGCTTTTTCATGTCCTCTTGCACCAAAGCGACAAGACCCACGTAAATCACAGCGACCAATGAAAGCCCCAGAACCCAAGGCGCCCAATGGTGGGCTGCATCGGGTGTGATGGGCAATGAAAATCGCAAAAAGCCATAAGCACCCAGTTTGAGCATGATGGCGGCCAAAATGGCCGATCCACCCGTGGGGGCTTCCACGTGAACATCGGGCAGCCAGGTGTGCACAGGCCACATCGGGACCTTGACGGCAAAGGCGGCAAAGAAGCCAAAAAAGAGCAGGTCCTGCACTGAAGCCTCCAGCGGCAATGCCGTCCAACGCGCCAGCTCAAAACTGCCCCCCGACTCAATGTACAAATAAATCAACCCCACCAGCATCAACACCGAACCCGTCAAGGTGTACAAGAAGAATTTGAAAGCGGCATAAATTTTTCGAGGTCCTCCCCACACCCCAATGATGAGGTACATGGGAATCAAGGTGGCTTCAAAAAACACGTAAAAGAGCAAGCCGTCTTGGGCACAAAACACCCCGATCATGAGGCCACTCAAAATCAAGAATGCCCCCATGTATTGGTGGACCCGCTCGGTGATCACCTCCCAGCCGGCAATCACCACGATCACGGTCATGAAGGCCGTGAGGACAATGAGCCACAAGGACAGGCCGTCAATGCCCAGGGCATAAAACACATTGAAGCGCTCAATCCAAGACACATGCTCGACGAATTGCATGCCCAACACGGTGTTGGAGAACTGGCTCAGCAGTGGCAAGGTGACGACAAACGACACAACACTTCCTATCAAGGCCACCCACCTCGCCACATGGGCGTGCTGATCGCGACCCAGCACCAACAACACCAATCCAAAAAAGATGGGTATCCAAATCGAGAGGCTCAAAAGTCCCATGTTCTCTTTTCTTTCATTGTGTTGTCAACTGCGTGGCTCGACCTCATCATGGCTTGATCCAGACGAACCAGGTCATCAATAAAAATACACCCAGGATCATGACCAAGGCATAGTGATAGAGGTAACCCGTTTGCAGCGGCTTGATGCGAGCCGAGGCCAAGGCCATGAGGCGCCAAGATCCATTGACCACATACCCATCGATCACGCGCTGATCACCCTCACGCCATAAAAAGCGACCCAAAACCCGAGTGAGCCGGGCCAAAACCTGCTCGTTGAACCAGTCCATGTAGTATTTGTGCTCAAGCACTTGCACCACCAAGGAGAGCTGGCGCCCCACCCAAGCGGGCACTCTGGGGTTGACCTGGTAGCAGTAATAAGCACTGAGCACCCCCGATAAAGCCAAGGCAAAGGGCGCACTGGTGAAGGCGGCAAGTCCCATGGCCCAGGGAGACTCAAACTCACTGGCCAACTCATGCATGACGGGGTGATGCTCACTGAGGACCATGATCGCGCTTTGGAGCAAGTCACTGTAGAGCACGCCCTGGATGCTCAAGTAACCGATAAAGATCGAAGGAATTGCCAACAGCACCAAGGGCAAGGTCACGACCCAAGGCGACTCATGAGGCACATGGGGTGAAGGGGCGGCATGGCTCGCACCGTGGCCGTCGTCGTGGGACGCGTGTTCATCGTCGGCGTGGGGCGCCAAGTGGTAGCGCTCCGCACCATGAAAGACCAAGAAATAAAGGCGAAATGAATAAAAGGCGGTGACAAAAACGCCCAGCATGACGGCCCACTTGGCAAAACCAGAACCCGGCAATTCTGAGGCGAACACCGCTTCGATGATGCTGTCTTTGGAGTAAAAACCAGAGAAAAAAGGCGTACCGATCAATGCCAAAGAGCCCACCAAAGAAGTGATCCACGTGATGGGCATGTGTTTTTTGAGGCCCCCCATGAAACGAATATCTTGGTTGTGGTGCACACCCATGATGACGGAGCCAGCCGCCAAAAACAGCAAGGCCTTGAAAAACGCGTGCGTCATCAAGTGAAAAATGGCGATCGGATAGGCCGAGACCCCGAGAGCCACCGTCATGTAACCCAACTGCGAGAGCGTGGAGTAGGCCACCACGCGCTTGATATCGTTTTGAATAATGCAG
>CAISQQ010000044.1 GCA_903887655.1 uncultured Burkholderiales bacterium | reverse complement strand
CCGCGGTGAATGATGCGACAGGTGTGCGCCGCAAAGAGGCCCATTTTGGCAGCGCGGTACTCCTGCATATCGGCATGCCAATCCAAATGGTCTTCGGTGATGTTGAGAATGACCGCCGCAGTGGGCTCGAACTCGGTGACCGCATGCGCTTGAAAGCTTGAAATCTCAAGCACCCACACCTGTGGCCACGCCAACTCGCTGTGCCAGGCCTCCAGCACGGGCTCGCTGGCCACGGCGATTGCGCCAGGGTTGCTGGACGCCGATGTGGCTAGGGTGTCGAGGGTGTCGTCATCATGCTCGAGCGAGGGTTCTTCATCGTCCTCGATGACCTCTGGGTGGTGGGTCGCCAAGGGATCGTCAAGCGCTGTGGGCTCAGGTACTGCGGCCACATCAGCCGAGGGCTCGCCCGCCTGAGGGCGCTCACGCAAGGCGGCCAAATCCGCGGGCGTCAAATAGTTGAGCAAGGTGCCCAAGAGTGTGGGCCCAATGTTGCCAGCCACGGCCACGTGTTTTTTGGCTTTTTGCAGCATCTGCGCGCACAAGCTCGTGACGGTGGTCTTGCCATTGGTGCCGGTGACGACCAACACATCGGGTTGGTATTGAGCGCGTGCTTTCAAGTCATTGAGCGCTTGGGCAAAAAGACTCAACTCATTGCCCGTCTTCAGGCCTTGGCTTTGGGCCGCCAGCCACAACGCGTGCACACTCTGGGGGCTCAGACCAGGGCTTTTGTAGACACCGTCAAAACGCGCCAAACCCAGGAGCTGCTCGTCCAGGCTCGCGCTCACAAACTGCGCTTGTGGGACTTCTTGCCTCAAGGCCTGCAGCTGTGGGGGCTCTTGCCGGTTGTCCGCCACCCACACAGTCGCCCCACAAAACACCCCCCAGCGGGCCATGGCCAGACCGGAGTCACCAAGTCCCAGGATGAGCAAGTTTTGATGGGCGAGGGCGAGCATGGGCGTTCTTATCTCAATTTCAGGGTGGACAGGCCCACCAAACACAGCAGCATCGTGATGATCCAAAAACGCACCACCACTTGGGTTTCTGGCCAACCGATTTTTTCAAAATGATGGTGCAGCGGGGCCATCCTCAAGATGCGCCGACCCTCGCCGTATTTGCGCTTGGTGTATTTGAAGTAGGAGACTTGCAGCATCACCGACAAGGCCTCCACCACAAAGATGCCCCCCATGATGGAGAGCACGATCTCTTGGCGCACAATGACGGCCACGGTGCCCAAGGCTGCGCCAAGCGCCAATGCACCCACATCCCCCATGAAGACTTGCGCTGGGTGGGTGTTGAACCACAAAAAGGCCAGACCCGCTCCGGCCATGGCCGCGCAAAAGATCAACAACTCCCCCGCACCTGGAATGTAGGGAATGATCAAGTAGCGCGAATAGACAGAGCTGCCCGTCACATAGGCAAACACCCCCAAGGCCGACCCCACCATGACCACGGGCATGATGGCCAAGCCGTCAAGCCCGTCGGTCAAATTCACCGCATTGCTCGAGCCCACAATCACCAAATACGTGAGCACCACAAAGCCGAGCACCCCCAGGGGATAACTCACCTCTTTCATGAAGGGCACCATCAGACCGGCTTTTGGTGGCAAATTCAAATCAAAGCCCGACGAGATCCAACTCCAAAACAACTCCACCACTTTGAAGTTGCTGCTCTCTGAAATGCTAAAGACCAAATAGAGTGCCGCCATGAGGCCAATGGCCGATTGCCAGAGGTATTTTTCCCGCGAAGGCATGCCCTCGGGGTCTTTGCGAACGACTTTTCGCCAGTCGTCCACCCAGCCGATTGCCCCAAAACCAAAGGTGACGATCATCACAATCCAGACAAATCGATTGGACCAGTCTGACCACAATATGGTGGCCACCGCAATGCCAATCAAAATCAGCACCCCGCCCATGGTGGGTGTGCCCGATTTGCTCAAATGGCTTTGCATGGCGTATTCACGAATCGGTTGACCGATTTTGAGCGCCGTGAGGCGCCGAATGACATAAGGGCCCGCCGCCAATCCAATCAACAAGGCCGTGAGCGCCGCCATCACCGCGCGAAAGGTGATGTACTGAAAGACCCGGAAAAAACCCAAATCCGGCGACAAACCTTGTAACCATTGGGCCACGATCAAGAGCATGGGCTGTCCTTTCGGGTGGCAGACTTGGATAAAACATGGTTGACCACGCGCTCCATGCGCATGAAGCGTGAGCCTTTGACCAAGACGCTCTGGGCACTTTGCAGTTCTTGATCGAGTTGAAGAAGCAGTTGGGCCAAGCCCTCGTGCGTCGCTGCGTAAGCCTGCGCCCTGGAGGGCTTGAACTCGCGGGCAGCAAAGGCGTGGGCGCTGGCCTTGGACAAGTCCCCCAAGGTGAGCATCACCGTGATCCCCGCGCTCTGGGCGTAGGCACCGACCTCTTGGTGGTAGAGCTCACCGTTTTCGCCGACCTCGCCCATGTCCCCCAGCACCAAGACCGACGGTTGCGGGAGGTGCTTGAGCACATCGATGGCCGCGAGGACCGAGTCGGGATTGGCGTTGTAGGTGTCGTCGACCAAGGTGATGGCTCCCGTGGCTGAGGGGACGAGGTGCAACTGTCCACGACCGGAGACGGCCCTGAAATCGGACAAGCCCTGGGCCACGGCCATCATTGGAACCCCCAAACTGAGCGCACACGCCATACAGGCCAAGGCATTGTTCACATGGTGCTCGCCCGCCATGTGCAAGGACAGAGGCGTCTCGCCTTGCGGGGTCAACACCCGCAGGGCGTAATGACTGCCTTGCCACACATGCTCGAGCAGTTGCACATCGGCGCCCTTACGGCGACCAAAGCGGCAGACCGCGTGCGAGCCTGCCATTTGCGACCAAAGCGGCTCGAACTCATCGTCCATCGGAAACACCGCCACACCGCCCTCGCCCAAGGCTTGTAAAACACGACCGTTTTCCTCGGCCACCGCGCGGACACTGCCCATGAACTCTTGGTGCTCGCGTTGGGCGTTGTTCACCAAAGCCACTCGCGGGGCCACCCAGCGCGCCAAGCTCTCGATTTCGCCCACGTGGTTCATGCCGAGCTCCAACACCCCACCGCGGTGATGCGCGCGCAGTCGCAACAAGGTGAGCGGCACACCGATGGCGTTGTTGAAGTTGCCCCGCGTGGCCAAAGCGTCCTCGCCCACCCAAGCGCGCAGCACACTGGCCAACATTTGGGTGACGGTGGTTTTACCGTTGCTGCCGGTGACAGCGATGAGTCCCACATCAAATTGGGCTCGCCACGCATGGGCCATCTCGCCCAGCGCACGCGTGCTGTCCTTGACCTCAAAGCCTGGCAAGCCCGCCGCCAAAAGCCCGCGCTGAGCAATGGCGCCCACAGCGCCGCGCGATTTGGCCTGGCCCAAGAAATCGTGGCCGTCAAAACTCTCACCTTGGAGCGCCACGAAGAGGTCGCCGGGCTCCAACTGTCTTGAATCGGTTTGGAAGCGCTCGATCACACCGGGTGTGGCGCCTAAAGGCGGCTGCGCTGGGACAGAGACCTCTTGGGGCTCGAGTGCAGGGCAAGTGGCCATCATGGCCGACAACTGTGACCATGAGCAGTTCATGCCCAGGTCGTCCCACTGTCCAGCTGAGGCGGATGAGGCGGATGAGCGGGTCTCGCTCGCGCCAGACGCGCCCAACTGGGCTTGCTTGCTGGCCATGGCGACGGTCTCAAGCATGGAGCCCTCCGCGTGCAGCTTGGCGGT
>CAISQQ010000043.1 GCA_903887655.1 uncultured Burkholderiales bacterium | reverse complement strand
TGGTTCCCACACCCAATGATCCCAATTGCTCGGCACAAACCAATGTTCAGTACCAGTACAAGAACACAGCGGGTGTTTTCAAACCCATGACCAACACCGCGTCCTTGCCCTCGGATGTGGTGAACACGACGACCACCGCAGGCCTCACGGTGCCGTATGTGGTGAGAGTCGAGACCACCACGATTGACCGTGGAATGGCTCAAATTGCCATTCTCTTTGATCCCACCAAAGATGCGGCCCCCACGCCCTTGACCCCGCCCAAAAATTGGAATCAAAAACTCATTTATGGCCACGGCACGGGTTGCGTGGCGGGCTGGTACATCCAAGGTGGTGTCTGGGGTTACTCACCGATGAACGACACCTGGCTCTCCAGAGGTTATGCGGTGGCCAACAACACCTTGAATCACCCGACCAACAGTTGCAACATGGTGTTGTCGGCCGAAGCGGCGTCGATGACCAAAGAGTATTTCATCAAGCGTTTTGGAGCGCCCAAGTACACCATTTCGACCGGGACTTCGGGTGGTGCGATTGCCAGTTTGCAGCAAAACGACGCCTTCCCCGGTTTGTTTGACGGCGCTTTGATCGACGCCACCTTCCCAGACGTGTTGACCATTGCCAATACGGCGTCGGATGCCCACTTGCTGAGCAATTACTTTGCAAGTTCGTCGCCCATCGCGGCCAAATTCACACCCGCTCAAAAGACGGCGATTTCGGGTTATGCGTCTGAGATATCGCTTTATGCCAATGGCAATCAAATGGGCAGAACCGACCCCGTGCCCAATCGAGCAGCGCCCACCTTCCCAGGCCTTGCCAACTACGCCTCTGCGGTGTGGAATGCCGCCGTTCCTGTCTCGATGCGCTACGACCCCAATGCCAATCCGCCTTTATTCACCGGTGCTCGCCCCACCATTTACGACATTGGAGGCAACGTTTATGGTCGAGCCACCAATCCTTTGGACCCTTCAGGAAAGTCCAAATATGGCTTGAGGGCTTACGACAACACGGGCGTTCAATATGGCCTGGCTGCGTTGAACTCGGGTGCCATCACGATGGCGCAGTTCCTCGACATCAACGCCAATGCGGGTGGGTTTGACACCGATGCCAACCCAGTGCCCTCGCGCTCTGTGGGCAATGCCGATGCGATTTCCAGAGCCTACCAGTCGGGTCTCTTGATGGGTGGCAACGGGGGCTTGTCGTCGGTTCCGATCTTTGATTTGACCAACATTTACGGTGAAGACACCACCAACTACCACATGCAGTGGTATCACTTTGCCGCGCGTGAGCGCATTCTCCAAGCCAACGGCAACACGGACAACCATGTCATGTGGCGCGGCAACATTGCGGCCTTGAGCCCCAACGTCATCGTGGCCTTTGAAAAATGGATGGATGCGATTGCTGCGGATAAATCAAGCGATGCCTTGAGGGTCAAAACCATCCGAGCCAAACCCGCTGAGATGGTCGATGGCTGTTTTGACAATTCGGTACCGCCCAAATTCATTGCTGAAAAACAAGTCTTGGGCTCATCCGGGACACAGTGCAATACCTTGTGGCCTTCTTACCCCAATCCTCGCCTCATGGCAGGCGGTCCCTTGGCGGCCAATATCTTGAAGTGTCAATTAAAGCCCATTGATTTGAACGACTACAAGGTGTCGGTGTCGGCCTCGGATTTGAGAACGCTCGCCACCATTTTCCCAAGCGGTGTTTGTGACTGGAGCAAGACCGGTGTCAATCAAAAACCCGTTGTGACTTGGGCCTCCTTTGGTCCTTCCAAAGTCAACTTGGTGTACGATTCAACGGCCAACTGATGCTGTAACGACTGCTTGTCGGGTCTAACCGACGCTGCTTCCTCAGAGCCACCAACCGTCAGTTTGTCGGTTGGTGGTCTTTTTTTTGGTGGGTTCGCTCAACCCTAGCGCGTGTTCATCGATAAGATCGCATTCAAACGACAATCAAAGGTTCTTTTGCCCTTGATCACCAGAAAGCCCGTGGATGACCCAAGCCTATTCATTTCACCAATTGGACGTGTTCACCCACCAGGCCTTGATGGGCAACCCGTTGGCAGTGGTTCATGCTGCCGATGATCTGTCCCCTGAGTTGATGGCTCGGTTTGCCAATTGGACCCATTTGTCGGAAACCTGCTTTTTGCTCAAGCCTTGCCATGAATTGGCGGATTACAAAGTCAGGATCTTCACGCCCACTGTAGAGCTTGCATTTGCAGGACATCCGACCCTGGGGAGTTGCTACGCCTGGTTGGCCCAGGGCGGACAGCCCAAGTCAAAAGACTTCATTGTGCAGGAGTGTGGGGTGGGCTTGATCAAAATTCGACAAAATGGCCAGCAACTGAGCTTTGCTGCGCCCGCGTTGATCAAGTCCGGCCCCCTTGAGGATGCGATCCTCAGCCAATTGGCCCAAGGCCTGGGTGTGGCACTTTCAGACATCACCCATCACCAATGGGTCGACAATGGGCCGGGTTGGTGTGTGGTCATGTTAAAGACCCATGAGGCGGTTTTGGCCATCCGTCCCGATCCCCAACTGCTCAAAGACTTCAAGGTCGGCGTCATGGGCCCCTATCCCAGTGGGGGTGATGCGGATTATGAAGTCAGAGCGTTTGCGATTCCCGCGGGCATCACCGAGGACCCTGTCACTGGCAGTTTGAATGCGGGCATTGCGCGTTGGCTCATGCGTGAGCAGATGGTGGGTGAGCGCTACAGCGTCTCGCAAGGAAAGGCCTTGGGGCGAAGAGGCCAAATCTTCATTGAAAAAGTGGGCGATGATATTTGGGTCGGGGGCGAAGTGGTCTCTTGCATCGTGGGTGAGGTGAGCCTTTGAGGCGGGCTGAGCCCGGTGGTCGGTCAACCCACGGGTGAGACTGCTCTCTCTCTCTCTAGGGCGGCCAGGGTGCCTCACACAGCACCAGGATGCGGGGCTTTATTTTTGCGGCAGCGAAGGTGGGTTCACGGCTTGGGGGACCTCTTTGGCCTCGATATCAATGGTGTTGTCAGGGTCTCTTGTCTGTTGTGGCCAAAGGGGTCCTTTTTTCCATTGATTCACCGTGCTCATGAGTGAAACAACGCCCGGTTTTTGTCCCGTGATGAGCCACCTGAGGAGCGAGAAGATCAATACCAGAAGAGCCCCCGCCAGCAAAGCCAACACCAAGGACGCCGTGAAGACCATGAAAAAAAGTTTAAGAATCAACTTCATGCGCGAGTCTTGAGGAACGAGAAAAAATAAGGGGTGCCCAGATCACGAGGATACCGC
>CAISQQ010000042.1 GCA_903887655.1 uncultured Burkholderiales bacterium | reverse complement strand
TTGTCGGTGTACTGATTGACGGTGCCCCAAAAGTCCGACAACTCAAGCCCCAAAATCACATCGGCATTGGCGATGACGCTGGCGGGACTCGAGAGGTGGTGGGTGTTGGGGAAATTCATGCGTGAACCTTGATCGACCACGCGTGCTTGCAAAAGCTCTGCGAGTTGCACCAAGAGCCCAATGCCCGCAGGCGTCCTGGCCGAGCGGTCGGCCACGATCACCGGATTGTTGGCGCTCGCGAGTAAACGTGCCGCCTCTTTGACAGCCCCGGTGTCACCTTGCGGCGGCGAGCTGGGGATGTAGCGTGGGATCGAGGGCAGGCGACCGCCCTTTTCGCGGATGATCTCCGACTGCAGTCCCGCATCCAGCGAAATGGCCACTGGACCGTAAGGTGGGGTCATCGCCACCTTGTAGGCTTTGACCATGGACTGGGAGAAGTGGTGCAAGGACACCGGTGCGTCGTCCCACTTGGTGTAATCACGCACAATGCCATTGATATCTTGAGCGGCGTGGTAAGTGGGGACCATGGGCGGGCGAAACGCCGCATCGGCATCATTGCCCCCCATGATGATCATGGGCACGCGGTCGCACCACGCGTTGTAGACCGCCATGGTGGCATGCATCAAACCCACGGTGCCGTGACACAAGGTGATCAAGGGCTTGCCTGAGGCTTTGAAGTAACCGTGCGCAATGGCCGCTGCAGACTCTTCGTGCATGCAACTGATGTACTCGGGCGAGACGTTGCCGCCGTAATCAATCAAGGACTCGTGAATGGCGCGAAAACTCGATGCGCAGTTCGATGGCAAGTATTTGATGTCCAAGGTCTTGATCACATCGACCATGAAGTCCGACCCTGCAACACCGCCCACACGCCCAAAGTCAGGCGGGGGCATGCCTTTTTCATTCTCCATGGCTTTCACCGAGGGCGGCAGTGCCGTGGGTGCCCGTGCACCCGCGGCCTCGGACGCCTTGGACTTCGTGGGCGTCATCACCCCAGTGGCACCGGCAACACCCGCCGCGCTTGAAGCCAACATGTTGTTTAAAAATTGGCGGCGAGCTGGCTTGACTGGCTTTTGTTCTTCTTGCATGCTGAAACCTTTAAAAATAAAAATTCGTCGGATTCTGAGTCGCCAATCCTGCAACCCAAGGAGATTCGAGATGGTTCTTAAGATAGTCGGTTTCACCCCTGATAACCACACGCAATTACCCTAGTTTGACTTGAGATTGACACCCTCAATGGTTTGCATCAATGCATCCCCAATATCCCATCGAGTTTTCAGCATTGACCACAAAAGTCCACGCCGATGACTTGCACTGATGGCCATCACACCACCTCTCCGTGTTAACCCTAGCTCGGCATTTCGTAAACTCTGGGGATGTCATCTGCAAAGGGTGAGATCAAGACCACGCTTGACTCTTCGCAGACCCCTCAGTAATCACGCAGTGATAAAGCTCAGACAACCCAAGCCATGAAACACTTCAAGCTCCACACCCGCGCTGCTCTCTTTGCCCTCGCGGGGCTCCTCAGTGGATGGGCCGATGCGCAAACCTATCCCTCGCATCCCATTCAAGTCATAGCACCTTCGACAGCAGGCGGTGGGTTTGATCTGGTCGGCCGAGTTTTGGCGAGCAAACTCTCCGATCAACTGGGACAACAATTCGTGGTGGAAAACAAACCCGGCAGCGGCACCTTGGTGGGCACCCAAACCATTGCCAAAGCACCTGCCGATGGCTATCACCTCTTGGTGGGCGGATTGTCCAACATGGCGCTCAACGCTGGGCTTTACAAACAGCCCGGCTACGACCCGGTCAATGACTTCATCCCCATTCGCTTGGTGGTGAGTCACTCCTACACCTTGATTGCCACCCAAGCCTTGCCCGCGAACAATTTGAAAGATCTGTTTGCCCTGGCCAAAGCCCAACCGGGCAAACTCACCATTGGCTCGAGTGGTCCGGGCAGTGGACAATTCATTTTGGCCACATTGCTCAGAAACATGGGCAAAGTCGATCTTCTGCAAGTGCCCTACAAAGGCGCGCAGCCCGTCTACATGGATCTGATTGCGGGACGGGTGGATTTGTTTTTTGACAACTCGACCACCACACGCACTTATTTAGAGTCGGGCCAGGTCAAGGGCTTGGCGGTCTCGTCAAAAGCGAGAGCAGCAGACGCCCCATCCATACCCACCCTCAAAGAAACAGGCGCACTCGACCTTGAGATGGAGACTTGGTTTGGGTGGTTTGCCCCCGCCAAAACCCCCCTGCCCATTGTGGAGAAACTTCGCACTGAGATTGACAAAGCCATGACCAATGCCGAAGTGAGGACTCGTCTGCAGCAAGGCAGTGGCAGAATTTTGCACTTGAGCACCCAAGAGACCGAGGCCTTTATCAAATCCGAGTCCCTCAAGTGGCCTGCACTTTTGAAGCAAGCCGGCATTGAGCCCGAATAACGTCACCCCCTTCAAGAGCGAAACAACCCATGACAACACCGAACGCATTACTGGACAAATTGGCGCTGCACGACGTGGTGCAAAGCTGGGCGCTTTACCGAGACACGGGCGACTGGGAGGGACTGCAGTCCACCTTGCACCCGAGCGCACACATGACAGCCACCTGGTTTGACGGACCTTTCACCGATTTCATCTTGGCCGTGAAGGCCTCTTGGCGCAAAGGCTCCTCGAGTCAACACTTTTTGGGCGGCACCGTGTCGCAAATCGTCGGCGACAAAGCCATCGCCCAAACGCGCATGACCATCATGGTGCGCGGCACCTTGCAAGGCCACGAGGTGGATGTGAGTTGCGTGGGTCGCTTTTACGACCGGGTGGTCAAGAACGACGGGCAATGGAAAATCTTAAAGAGAAACGTGATTTACGAAAAAGACCGCATGGATTTGGTCAACCCGGGTACTTTGCTGGAACTGGATGCACAAAAACTCGCCCAGTTTCCTGAAGGCTACCGCCATTTGGCCTATTTGCAATCGAGCCATGGTGCCCAGGTGAGTCCCCACTTGGCCACCTCGCAGGGCGAGGCCTTTGATCGCTTGGTGCAAGAGGCACAGGCCTGGATTCATTCATAATTTTTAAGGAGACTTCAATGACTTTTTACCGTTGTGCCTGCAAAGGCGATGAGCACGTGAACCACACCAGTGCAGAACGTATCGACACCTCCAAACGCGGATGGCTCAGTGGCCTGGGCGCGGCCAGCGGTTTGGCCAGCGTTGGCGCTTTGGGCTTGGGTGGCGCCCTCACCTCACTCCTTGCCGCGAGCGACAAGGCGTTGGCCCAAGCACCGGCCAAGCCCCACCGCATTGACATTCACCACCACATCGTGCCCCCAAAGTATGCGGAGGCCTTGAAGGCCTTTGATGGCAGCAGCGCACCGAAGTGGAGCGCCCAAATGTCGATCGAAGACATGGACATGAATGGCATTGCCACCTCGGTGGTGGCCCTGATGCAGCCGGGTGCGTTCTTTAACAACCAAGACTTGGACCGTCGCTTGGCCAGAGAAGCCAACGAGTATGCCGCCAAAATGATCCAGGACTACCCCGGGCGCTTTGGCTCCTTTGCCACCTTGCCACTGATGGACACCGAGGGGTCCTTGAAAGAAATCGAGTACGCGTTTGATTCCTTGAAGGCCGACGGCATTGGCCTCATGACCAGCTATGGCACCACCTATTTGGGCGACAAAAAGTTTTGGCCCATCTGGGAAGAGTTGAACCGAAGAGGTGCGGCGATTTATGTTCACCCCTTGGGCCCAGGCTGCTGTAAAAATCCCTTGAGCAATATCGGACTGCCCGACTCCTCCATTGAGTTCGCCACCGACACCACCCGAGACATTGCCAGCATGCTGTTTGGGGGAGCGGCCAACCAGTTCCCCAACATCAAGTGGATTTGGTCACACAGCGGGGGCACGATGCCTTTCCTTTGGAGCCGCTTCACACGACAAGAAGTCGATATGAAAGAGGCCGCCAAAAAAGTCCTCCCCAACGGCGTCTTGGCCGAAGTTCAACGCTTTTACTATGACACCGCACAAGGCCACCACGCCGGCGCCATGGCGGCTTTGCGCGCCTTGATTCCCACGTCTCAAATCATGTTTGGCTCGGATTTCCCTTACCGCAAAGGCCAAGAGGTGAGAGAAGGCTTGGCAGCGCGTGACTTCACACCCGCAGAGCGCATGGCCATCGACCGCGGCAATGCACTGCGCATCATGCCCGGACTCAAGACCCTTTAAGAGTCAAACCCTTGGACTCATCGCACCGGGCCACCGGTGCGATGCTTCAGAGTCGACTCGCCTTGCAGCACCCAGGCTGTCGGCATGTTTTAGGCTAAACTCCCCAGATTGAATTGCTCACCTGGTGTTGAATGAAGTCAATCTGGTTTGTTTGGGTGTGTTGTGCTTTGGGCATGGGCATGAAGCTGGCTTGTTGCAACGCTCAAGACTCCAACCCGACGCCTGCCGACAACACCACATGGCATCCCAGCGCTCAGGCACTGGGCAGCAGCGACGCTGCAGGGGCAGGTGCGCGGGCTCAACCTTTTTCAAGCGAGCAAGACGCCAATACCACCGCCGCCCTGCCGGTGCTCAGCTTGTCGTGGCCCAAGGTCAAACCCAAAGCCCAACCGAAAAACGATGAGTGTGTGCCTTATGCCGCGGCCTTTCACCAAGTCAGTGACGCCCTCTTGAGAGCCATTCTTTTGGTGGAGTCGGGCATGAATCCCAACACCATCAATAAAAACGCCAATGGCAGTATTGACCTGGGACTTGGGGGGATGAACTCGGTGCATTTTCAGGAACTGGCGAGGTATGGCATTGCCCCTGAGCACCTCTTGAATGCCTGTGTCGCGACCTATGTGGCGGCATGGCAGCTGAAAAAACAGTTCTCGCAATATGGCCTGACTTGGTTTGCCGTTGGCGCTTACCACTCGACCACCCCGTACTACAACCAACGCTACCAAATCTTGATTTACAACCAGCTCCTTAAAATCCACGCCCTCCAAGGGGCTCCCTTGCCAGTGCCCCCCCTCACCCCCAAGCCAGGCTAAGCCAGGCTAAACCCGGCGCAACAGCCCCGAGCATGCCTGGCAAAAAAAGCCTTTGTCACCGTCGCGTCATAAAAAACTGTTCCAGTAGCCATAAATTACTGGCGCACACGGATTTGTTCAATATCGGTTTTTTCCCACTGCTCATCACCCAGTTCATTTCGGCCACCGCCGACAATGCACTTTTGATCGTCGGCATTGCCATGCTGGTGGAGGTCGCCAGCGCCGCTTGGTGGATCCCCATCCTCAAGGCCGTCTTCATCGTCTCCTTCATTGTGTTTGCCCCCTTTGTGGGCATTTGGGCCGACATGGTCCCCAAGAAGAGTGTGATCTTTTGGGCCAACAACCTCAAAGCGTTGGCTTGCCTGTCCTTGTTACTCGGACTCCATCCATTTTTAAGCTTGGCCTTGGCGGGGCTGGGTGCAGCGCTTTACTCACCGGCCAAATATGGGCTGGTGACTGAAATCGTCAAAAGAGATCTCCTGGTCAAGGCCAATGCATGGCTCGAGGTGAGCAGCGTCTTGGCTGCCATCTTGGGCGCCATGGCCGGGGGCGCTTTGGTGAGCACCCAGTTCAAAGCGGGGTCACTTGCGCTGGCCCTCAACGCCTACTCCCCCATTGCCTCGGTTTATGCGCCGGCCGTTCTGGTGCTGTTGATCGCCTACTTGTTGGCAACATGGTGGGCTCGGTTCATCCCGTTGAGCCATGCGGTCTACCCCCATGTGCACCTCAAACTCAACAATGCGGCCCCACTTTTTTTGCTCAATTTCAAAAAACTCTGGCAAGACTCGGAGGGCAAAATCTCGTTGTCGGTCACCACGCTCTTTTGGGGAACAGGGGCGACTTTGCAGATCATGATTCTCGCGTGGGCCCAGGAGGTGCTGGGCCTGAGTTTGAGTGAAGCGACTTATTTGCAAGTGAGTGCCGCCATTGGGATGGTGCTGGGTGCCGTCATCGCCGCCAAAACCATTCCCATGGACAAAGCCCGCAGCTTTTTAAAGCTCGGTTGGCTCTTGGGGGCCTTGATCATGGTCATGACCGTGGTGCATGGATTGATCACCGCCAGTGTGCTCATGGTCGCGATGGGCACGCTTTGTGGAGCCTTCATTGTGCCCATGAACGCACTGCTGCAATACCGCGGCAAGGAGATGCTCTCGGCAGGAGAATCCATTGCTGTCCAAAATTTCAGCGAAAACACCAGTGTGCTCGTGATGGTGTCCATTTATAGCTTACTGCTCGCGCTCGAGCTGCCAACGCAAGTCCTGATTTTCATCTACGGTCTGTTGATCGTGATCTTGATGGCGCTCATCATCCGACTCAACGCTCGACTGCCTGTGAAAAATTGAAATCCATCGTCCCCCAGATTGGCCACATCAATTTCCTCGAATTCGCGGCTGTGTTGCTTAAAAAACTTGGCGTCTGAGCTGCAAAATAGGGACATGAATGGGGACTGCTCAATGGATCGGTTTGACTGAAAAACCGCTCCCCAGGACGTAGGATCTGCGAGGTGCCCCTTGAAAACGCCATGCACCGTTGGCTAGGGCGCTTTGATGCGCGAGGGCTACAATGGACAGATTGGTTAAAATTAACTGGTGTTACCTGGTACCCTGTTGTAACGCTCCCCTTCTCCCCACTTAGCCATCACGCCGTCTCCGCATTGCCGCCAAGCTTCGCTCCCCTCACCACAGGTCTAGATATGAAACTGTTCTCGTCCACCCGACTCTCCACCAACAAGGCCATGAAGACCTTGACCGCCCTCTTGGCCTGCATGGCCCTGCCCCTCATCGTGGGTGCGCAGACCTATCCCAGCAAGCCCGTCAAAATCATCGTCCCCTTCGCCTCGGGGGGTGTGGCCGACAATTACTCACGGTTCTTGGCGCCCAAGCTCCAAGAAGAGCTCGGTCAACCCTTCTTGGTGGAAGATCGCCCAGGTGCGGGCTCCATCATCGGCACCGACTTTGCAGCCAAGTCCGCCGCCGACGGCTACACCTTGCTCATGATGTCCAACACCCAAACCGTCAACGAGTCCTTGATCCCCAGCAAGCCCTTTGTCCTCACTCGGGACTTTGTCGGCATTGCCCCGATCAACTACTCCGATTTGGTCTTGGTGGTGCATCCCTCACTGCCGGTCAACAACTTGGCTGAACTCATCAAATTGGCCAAGTCCAAGCCCGGTGTGTTGAATTTTGCATCCTCAGGCACCGGCACGCCTTACCACATGGCCGGCGAGCTCTTCAATGCCTTGGCAGGCGTGGACATGGTGCACGTGCCTTACAAGGGCAGCTCGGGAGCGCGCACCGATTTGATTGGCGGACAAGTCAACATGATGTTTGACGCCATCACCACCATGTCTGAGTTTGTCAAAAACAACAAAGTGCGGGCCATCGCCACCAGCGGTCACACGCGCTCGAGCATCATGCCCAATGTGCCCACCTTGGCTGAAGCGGGCGTCCCCAAATTCGAGGCCACCATTTGGCTCGGTCTCATGGCGCCCAAGGGCACACCCAGCGATGTGGTCACCAAACTCAACCAAACCATCGTCAAAATCGTGAACAAGCCCGAAGTCAAGGACTTGTGGGCCACGCAAGGTGCCTACCCCATGCTCATGTCGCCTGGCGAGTTTGATAAATTCTTGCTTGCCGATGTGAACAAATGGGCAGCCATTGTCAAATCCGCCGGTATCAAGGCCGAGTGATCAGGGGGGTCTGCCCGCCAACCTTCAACACCTGCCTTGGAGGGCGTGTTGCTGGGCCGATGGCCTGGCCGTCTTTCAGCAGCGTGATGTGCCTTGAATCTCTGCGGTTTTTGCCCCCACACGAAAAGCCCCAGAAAGACATGCGATGAACACCAGTTTGCAGTTCACCCTCAACGGCGTAGGTATCAAACTTGCCAACGCCAAGGATCAGGACGGGCACGATCGAACCTTGCTCGATGTGCTTCGCAACGAGCTCGGCCTCAAAGCCACACGCTTGGGCTGCGGCCAAGGGCAATGCGGTGCGTGCACGGTGCTTCAAGACTCAAAGGCCATCCTCGCTTGTGAGGTGTGGATGAGCGATTTGACCGGGGCGAACATCACCACACTCGAAGGCCTCAACCATCACGGTGTGCCTCATGCTTTGCAAGCCGCGTTCATTGACCAGCAAGCCGCGCAGTGTGGGTTTTGTACCAGCGGGCTCATCATGCGATCGGCGGCCTTGCTGCAGCAGCATGAAAAGCCCACCCGCGCCCAAATTGAAGACGCCTTGAAGGACAACCTGTGCCGCTGTGGTGTGCACGAGCGGGTGATCCAAGCGGTGCTGTTGGCCTCAGGCCAAGGCAGCGGCTTGAGCAAGCACCTGAGCACCAGCGCCCCTCCGGCGCCCAACAACAATTCTTTTTGAGCTCGGATGAACATGGCTGCCCATCCCCACGACGCGCCCGCGGCACTGAGTCCTTCTGTCTTGGCCAACCTGCATAAAAAGCCCCAAGTGCGCGATTGGCTGGACCTCTCGGCCACGGGGGTCATCCAAATCCACACGGGCAAGGTTGAAATTGGCCAAGGCATTTTGCACGCCCTCATGCGCATCGCCAGCGAAGAGTTGGGGGTGAGCGCGAGCGAGCTTGACGTCTTGGCGGCCAGCACGGCACGCTCTCCGAACGAGGCCGTGACCTCGGGCTCCTTGTCCATCCAAGACTCGGGTGCAACTGTGCGCCAAGTGTGTGCCCATGTGCGTGAAGCCTGCCGCCAAGCCTTCGCCCAAGCCCATTCGGTGGCCATCGACGACGTGCGTGCACAGGATGGCCAACTTCATGCCGGCGAGCAAGTCGCGGCCCTGATCTCCTTCATCACCGAAGACGTGTTGGACGGGCGCGTGACTTTGCATTCACTTGGCTCGCCTGCGCAAAAAAAACCGACTCCAACGCGAATTGAGAGCAACGCATTCAATCACCGCCAAGACATCGCGCAAAAAGTCATGGGGCAGTTTGAGTACATCCAAGATTTGGTCAAACCCGACATGCGCTGGGGCCTGGTGCTGCACCCCAGAACCTTGCGAGGGCAGTTGAGCCTGGAGCGTTTGAATCGCTTCGAGCAATTGGCGCGTCAAATCGCGGGCGTCGAGCGGGTGGTGCATGACGGCGCGTTGGTCGGTGTGGTGGCCCGCCATGAGCACGCTTTGTCGCGCTGCAGCGCTCTGATAGACCTCGAGACACTCTGGGACGAGTCCCCCAGCGCCATCCCGAGTGAACTTCAAAACAACCAACTCCTCGGCGCTTGGCTCAAAGCCCAAGAGCTCGATAGCCAAACCATCACCCGTGAAGGCGTTGTGCCTTTTGTGGCACCCGGTTTGGTTGGGGCGGCTTTGGCCACCTCAGCGGTGGATCCGAGCCCCGCGGTGAGCGTGAGCGCGAGCTTTACCCGGCCCTTTGTGCAGCACGCCTCCATTGGCTTGTCCACCGCTTGGGGTCGTTGGCGAGGTGAGAAAGAGGTCGAGGTCGAAGGCGACGACACGCATCAACCCTTCCAACTTGAAGTGATCTCCCACTCCCAAGGCATTTACAACCTGCGTCGCGACTTGGCGCTCTCCATGGGTCTCCTGGAAGAACAAGTCAGGGTCGAGCACCATGCAGGGGCGGGTTGCTACGGACACAATGGCGCCGATGATGTGGCCTACGACGCGGCGTGGCTCTCCAAGCACTGCCCAGGACACTGGGTGCGCGTGCAGTGGCGTCGAGTCGATGAGCTGGGGCTCTCACCGCTGAGTGCCGCCATGGCCGTTGACATCACCGCCAGCGCCAGCCTGAGTGGTCATTTGCAGTCATGGCACACCGAGCTCTGGAGTCAAGGACACGGCACGCGCCCTGGGCGCGAGCCCACACCAGCCCTCTTGGGAGCCTGGCAAGTTGACCAAAGCGCTCGCCCCGCCCCCGTCTTGGTGGCGATCAATGCGCCACTCAGTAGCGGTGGGGGGGCTGAGCGCAACGCGGTGCCGCTTTATGACATCCCCGACTGGTCCGTGCACAACCACCGGGTGCTCAGCACCCCCTACCGGGTCTCGGCCCTCAGGAGCTTGGGGGCGCATGTGAACGTCTTTGCCATGGAGTCGGTGATGGACCTCCTGGCCGAGCGTTTGAAGATGGATCCCCTGAGCATCAGACTGAACAATTTGAGCGACCCGCGTGCACGCGCTGTCCTTGAAGGGGTCGCTGAGATGTCGAATTGGTCTGGCTTGAGTGCAACCTCACCCCCCGAGGGTGAGGGCTGGGGGCTCGGGTTTGCGAGGTACAAAAACACCGGCGCCTACTGCGCTGTCGTGGCCCACGTGGCAGTGAGCGAAGAGGTCCGGGTCAAGCGCTTGTTCATCTGCGCCGATATCGGACGCGTGGTGCACGCCAATGGCGCCATCAATCAGATTGAAGGCGGCGCCATCCAAGCCATGAGTTTGACACTGTGGGAGCAAGCACAATTGGGCCTTGAGGGCGTGCGCTCGCAGGCCTGGGAACATTATCCAATTGCACGCTTTGGACAAACACCCCCGATTCAAGTGCGCCTCATCGACCCCTTTGAGAGCGAGAGCGCTGGCGCGGGGGAGTGCTCGATCGGACCGACTGCGGGCGCATTGGCCAACGCGGTGAGCCAGGCGATCTCGGCACGCATTGTCAACATGCCGCTCAATGCTGAGAATTTGCTGCGAAGCTTAGAAGCTTAGCAGCAGAGATCGCCCCGCGCACGCGAAGCCAAGCCGCACAGCAAGACTTGGGGCTACTTCTTGGCCTTCAAGGGCAATACCCCTCCCAGGAGATAGGCCTCGCCTGAGAGGATTTTGTAGGTTCGGATGTTCTCCATCTCTTGGAGCAAATCCGCCGCACTGGTGTGGTGGCGAGTGAGCGCTATGACCAAGTGCTCGATTTTTTTGCCCAAGACCTCCAACTCACGGCTCAAGTCGGCGTGCTTTTTTTGCCAACTGTGCAGATGAACTTCGTGGTCAGCAAGGCGGCCTTGCTCTTGCTGCTCGTACTTCTCGCGCTCATCCTTTTTGGCATCGGGATTGAGTGCCAGCAGCTTCGAGTTATCCGACAACTGAGGTCTGAACTCGTCAATATCAATGATTTGATCCTTGATTTTAAGGATCAATTCATAACTCGAGTACAAGGTGTCAACGATGTCTTTGTCGCTCTCTTTGGTCATGTCTCAAGCCTTCAAGGGTGGTGAGTGGGTCTTGCCAGTCAGGATCAGGCCTTCGCGTGAGGGATCTTGAACACACGCTCGGCATTGGTTTGGAAGAAGGCCATTTTGTCCGCGGCGTCCATTTTCATGGCATCCAAGGTGTGCACTTCTTCAACCGCAAACTGGTAGGGGTAATCCATGGCGTACATGACGCGGTCCACGCCGATGAAGTCCTGGGTGAACTTGATGGCCTGCTCCCATGCCACACCCGAGTTGGTGATGATGAAGTTGGACTTCATGTACTCGCTGGGTTTTTTGCCAATGGGCTTCATGGAGTCGTAGCGCTTGGACTTGACGGTGGCCGCGTGCATGTAGTCCAAACGGTAGGCCCAAAACGGCAGGGCCTCGCCCATGTGACCGATGATGATTTGAAGCTTAGGAAAGCGGTCCAAGGCACCGGAGGTCATGATCCTCAAGGCGTGAAGACCCGTCTCCACGCCAAAGCCATAAATGGCGCCGTCAAGACCGGCCTCCAAAAACGGCATGATCATGCTCTTGGGCAAGGCGTTGGGGTGCAAATAAATGGGGGTGTCGTGCGCCTCCGCGGCTTCAAAGATCTCCCAAAACTTGGGGTCTGACAAATACTCACCATGGGTGTGGGAATTGATCACCACCGAGTTCATGCCGAGTTTGTTCACGCCGCGCTCAATTTCCTTGGCCGCAGCGCTGGGGTCCTGAGGCGCCACAGCAATCATTCCGACAAAACGCGTGGGGTGACGGCGAACGGCTTCGGCCAAAATATCGTTGGCGGTGGGGGTAAAAGCCACCGCGGTCTCCTTGTCCATGATTTGCACACCGGGTGAGGTGAGTGCAATGACTTGAACATCAACACCGGTGTCGTCCATGTGCTGAATCCTCACTTGGTCCAAATCCAAGAGGCCACGCATGATGTGCTGAGCGCGCTCGCTGGGGCTCGTCATGTAAAAGCCCATCAGGTTTTTAAAACCAATATCCACATCCCCCTTGGCCAAAATCTTGTTGTAGATGTCAAGCATCTCTTGGGGCGCAAACGCCTCCTCGGTCGCAATGCGGCGATAGGGAACTTGGGCAGGGCGATTGGCGGCTGGGGTGCTCATGGGTGCTTCCTTTGGATCGAGACTAGAAAAATAGTTGCTCCAATTCTATGACAAACCGCTCGCCTGCTTTTAAACTCTCAACCATGCCATTAACCTCCTCCCAAACGGCTCAATCAACCGAGCGGCCCTCCTCCCCTGAGTCGGTGCTCATTGGCGTGGACGTGGGCGGCACCAAAATCGAAGTTTGCGCCTTGCGCCACCCATCCTCAAAGGACCTGTCCTCATTGGGGCAATTTCTTTACCGCGAGCGCCTGCCCACCCCCCAGGGGGACTACCCAGCCACGATCGAGCTCATCCACACCTTGGTCGAGCAATGCTGTCAAACCCTGCAAATTCAGTGGCCCCAATGCGTGGGGCTGGGTATTCCGGGCACCTTGGACCCGCAGACCCAGACCGTTCGGGGCTCGAACTCCCTGGTGCTCAACGGGCAGGCCATGGCCCAGGATCTGAGAAACAGACTCGCTTGTGACGTGGTCCTTCAAAACGACGCGAACTGCTTTGCCTTGAGCGAGGCCATGGACGGTGCTGGACACGGTCACGCCATGGTCTTTGGGGTCATCATCGGCACGGGCTGCGGGGGTGGGATTGTGCACCATCGGCAAATCTGGGGGGGAGCGAACCGCCTGGGTGGAGAGTGGGGTCACACGCCACTGCCCTGGGCCAATGAGCTTGAACGCCAGCGAGCCCCGTGCTGGTGCAAAAAGCCCTTGTGCATGGAACGCTTTGTGAGTGGCACAGGATTTGAAGAGGACCATCTTTTGGCGAGCGGACTGCCCCTCAAAGCCCCAGCGATCGTTGAGTTGGCAAGTGCGGGTAACGCGCAAGCGAGAGCGAGCTTGGAGCGCTACATCGACCGGCTCGCTCGGGGCTTATCCATGGTGGTCAACATCTTGGACCCAGACTGTATCGTCCTTGGAGGCGGGATGAGTTTGGTTGACGAGTTGTACACGCCCCTAGAAGCGAAGTTATCGAGCTACTGCTTTCACGAAGGCAGTCGCACCCCGATTTTGAAAGCCGTTCATGGAGACTCTTCGGGCGTGAGAGGAGCCGCTTGGCTCAGTCAAGCGCCAGCCAAGCGGCCTGGATGACCATCAAGCCAACGCTTGAAGAGGCGCCACCCCGGTAGTGTCATGTGGATTGGGGCTTTTGGAGAACCATGAGCCACTCACCCACGACTCGGGGGCTTGAGTTTCAGCTGCGACCGGCGTCTTAACGGGAGGCTTTAGCAAGGCAAACCAGTTCGATGGGCAGCGCGCTTGCAAAAGAGTGCAGTTGTAAATATCAAAATCCGATGTATTCATGTTTGGACCCCTTGATCGACCCC
>CAISQQ010000041.1 GCA_903887655.1 uncultured Burkholderiales bacterium | reverse complement strand
CTCTTTGTCTTTGTTGACCTTGAATGGCTTGTGCGGCGCCAATGGCGTGATCGTGCCCATGCAGTGCGAGTATTTTGCGCTGGAGGGCCTCACCGACTTGGTCAACACGATCAAACAAGTGCATGCCAACTTGAACAAAGAACTCAAGATCATTGGTTTGTTGCGAGTCATGTTTGACCCGCGTGTGAGTCTTCAAGTTCAGGTGAGCGATCAACTCAAGGCCCATTTCGCGGATAAAGTGTTCAATGCCGTCATTCCGAGAAATGTCCGATTGGCCGAGGCGCCAAGTTTTGGCTTGCCCGGTGTTGTTTACGATCCAGCCGCCAAGGGCAGTGTCGCTTTCATTGCCTTTGCACAGGAAATGATTGATCGAATCAAAAAGCTTTAAAAAATAATACTAAAGTGTCGTTTTTCGGCTTGGGCACGCGCTCACGACCCCGGATGAACGGAAGAAATCCTTAGAGAAAAAGAAAAAAATGGCCACCAAAAAATCAAATCGACTGGGACGCGGACTCGAATCTTTGCTGGGCCCAACCGCGCCCAGCACGGAGTTGGAAACCAGCACGAATACCCCACCCGATCAGCCCAACCAGTTGCTGCTCACGCAATTGGTGCCGGGCATGTACCAGCCCCGCACCCGAATGGACGAAGGTGCTTTGTACGACTTGGCCGAAAGCATCAAAGTCCAAGGGGTGATGCAACCAATTTTGGTGAGGCCACTCAGAGAAGGCGAGCACGCTGGTAAATATGAAATTATTGCCGGTGAGCGTCGCTTCAGGGCCAGTGCACTGGCGGGTTTGGAGCAGGTGCCCGTGTTGGTTCGCGATGTGCCCAACGAGGCCGCCGCGGCCATGGCGTTGATCGAAAACATCCAGCGCGAAGATTTGAATCCCTTGGAGGAGGCCCACGGTTTACAACGATTGGTCAAGGAGTTTGGGCTGACCCATGAAGAGGCCGCACAAGCCGTGGGACGCTCGCGCAGCGCCGCCTCCAACTTGCTGCGATTGTTGAATTTGGCCGAACCCGTGCAAGCCTTGTTGATGGCTGGGGACTTGGACATGGGACACGCCAGGGCTTTGCTGAGCTTGGATCGCGCCACCCAGGTGAGCACAGCGCATCAAATCGCCAGTAAAAAAATATCAGTTCGAGAGGCTGAAAAACTGGTTAAAAAAATCAGCGCCGATTTTGAACTTGTGGCGAGCAAACCCAAAAAAGAAAAGTCCCGCGACTTGAAACGGGTGGAAGAAGAGTTGTCCGATTTACTCACCGCTCAAGTGGAAATCCGCATCAAAAAGCGTGTGAAACGATTTGGCAAGATGGAGGAAATGGGAGAGTTGGCCATTCAATTTGGCTCCATTGAGGAAGTCACCGCCTTGCTCAACAAACTCAAAGGCGACAGCGGCCAAGACTAGGCCCGGCGCGAGTGACTGGGTCGATGGGGTCGGTTTCTCGGCCCAGTGCGGCCAGGCTCAGCGAGCTGTGTCGTCTCTCAAAATGGCCATGGTCAAGCGAGACACACAGGTGAGTTTGCCCGCGTCGTCTCTGAGGTCAATGGCCCAAACGTGGGTTGAGCCTCCCACGTGCAATGGGTAGGTGGTCCCTGTGACAAAGCCAGACTTGACCGGTGCAATGTGGTTGGCATTGATATCAAGTCCCACACCCCGAAACCCCAAGCCACAGGCGTAGTAAGCGGCGCAGGAGCCCAAGGTTTCGGCCAAGACCACGTTCACACCGCCATGGATGACACCAAAGGGCTGGCGTGTGCGGTGGTCAACAGGCAAGCGAGCCTTGAGGCTGTTGTCACCCACTTCGATGAACTCAAGCCCCAGATGATCGGCCGCGGTGCCTTGATTCATCCGATTGAGAAGGGTCAAAGAAATGGGTTTTTTCCAAAAGCTCATGGCGCAAAGCTCCTAACAAGGGGTCGGTGCAGTGCATCACACACTGGATGAATCGAGATGGGGGTTGTGGCGTTGAACAACGCCGTTGAACGTGTCACAAGGCCAGGGCTGCAGGCAATCACTGGCCGATTTTTTTGATTTTACCCTTGGGGATGATGGACGTGACCACGGCGGTTCGGATGGGCTCGCTGCTCAGGGCTTTCGGTGCAGATTGATCCTTTTTGGGTTTCTTTTGTTCTTTGTTGGTTTTTTGTTGTCCTTTGGCCATGGCCGACTCCTAATGT
>CAISQQ010000040.1 GCA_903887655.1 uncultured Burkholderiales bacterium | reverse complement strand
GGCGCTTTGGTCTGATTCAAAGGTTACGCAAACAATAAGTGTCTCGGGGCCAACAAGGTTGCGTGAGTTTCGCAAACGCCTCACGAGCACATTCAAAGAGGAGCAGAAAATGCCCAAAATGAAAACAAAAAGCAGCGCCAAAAAGCGCTTTCGAGTTCGCCCAGGGGGTACCGTTAAACGTGGTCAAGCTTTTAAGCGTCATATTTTGACGAAAAAGACGACCAAAAATAAGCGTCACTTAAGGGGTAGTGTGTCCGTTCATGAGACCAATATGGGTCACATGGCACAGATGCTTCCCACCGCCGGCCTTTGATTTAACGTTCGAACCCCAGGAGAATTTACTATGCCTCGCGTCAAACGTGGTGTGACCGCCAGAGCCCGTCACAAAAAAGTTTTAGTCCTTGCAAAAGGTTTTCGCGGTCGTCGCGGTAATGTCTTTAGGATCGCCAAAGAAGCGGTCATGAAGGCTGGGCAATATGCCTACCGAGATCGCCGTACCAAAAAGCGTGTGTTTCGCCAATTGTGGATTGCGCGTATCAACGCCGCAGCCCGTGAGTGTGGAATCACGTACAGCCAATTTGCCAACGGCTTGAAGAAAGCATCGATCGAGATCGATCGCAAAATGTTGGCCGATTTGGCGGTCCATGACAAAGCGGCCTTCAGTGGCATCGTGGATCAAGTGAAAGCCAAATTGGCCATTTAATCCCAAGCGTGGGTTGGTCAAGCCAAGCATGTTGTGGACAATGCTCATGACACGCTTGGCTCGGTCCCACCTTGTACCAGAGGTCAAGGCGAATGCATGCACAGTGCTGGCTTTGACCTTTTTGTTTTTTTGATCCTCTCTCAAAGCCATGAACGCATTAACCGATGATGTGGTGCTCACTGCCCAAGCGGCTTTTGAAGCGGCCAAAACACCCGCGGATTTGGAGAACGTCAAGGCGCAGTTTTTGGGCAAAACCGGCCGAATCACTGAACTCATGAAGGGTTTGTCGCAACTGAGTGTTGACGATAAAAAGACCCAAGGCGCCAAGATCAATGCGCTCAAAACCGCCATCGAGCAGGCCTTGCAAGCGCGCCGTGACGCCTTGCAAACTGAGGCCTTGGAGCGCCAACTCAAAGCCGAGTCGCTTGATGTGACCCTGCCCGGTCGTGTGCGCCACACGGGCGGCTTGCACCCCGTGAGCTTGACCCTGGAGAGGATCGAGCAGATCTTCAACTCCATGGGCTTCACCGTCGCCCAGGGCCCGGAGATCGAAACCGATTGGTTCAACTTCACCGCCCTCAACACCCCTGAGAACCATCCTGCTCGCTCCATGCACGACACCTTTTATGTCGAAGGCGGGCATTTGCTCAGAACCCACACCTCACCCATGCAGATTCGCCATGCTGTGCAGCATGTGAAGGCCCACCGCGCCGCACTCGAGCGCGGTGAGTCGATGCCCGAAATTCGCGTGATTGCTCCCGGGCGCACCTACCGCGTCGACAGCGACGCCACCCACTCGCCCATGTTTCACCAGTGTGAGGGGCTGTGGGTGGGCGAGCGCGTGAGTTTTAAAGACCTCAAAGTGGTGTTCACCTCGTTTTGTAAAATTTTCTTTGAGTCTGAAGACCTCACCTTGCGTTTTCGGCCGAGCTTTTTCCCGTTCACCGAACCCAGTGCTGAAATTGATATTCAGTTCGCCACCGGCCCCTTGGCGGGTCGCTGGCTTGAAGTCGCGGGCTCTGGCCAAGTGCACCCCAATGTGATTCGCAACATGGGCTTGGAGCCCGAGCGCTACATGGGTTTTGCTTTTGGCATGGGACCTGACCGCTTGACCATGCTCAGGTATGGCGTCAATGATTTGCGTTTGTTCTTTGATGGTGACTTGCGCTTTTTAAGCCAATTCCAATAATCCAATTTCTAGGAAGTCACAAGCGATGCAGTTGCCAGAATCTTGGTTGCGAGAGTTTTGTAACCCCCCTTTGAACGCACAGCAGTTGGCCGACGCCTTGACCATGGCGGGTCTTGAGGTGGAGGAGTTGCGCACCGCAGCCCCCGCTTTCAGCGGCGTGGTGGTGGGTGAAATCGTGGGGATTGAGCCCCACCCCAAAGCCGATCGACTCAGGGTCTGTCAAGTCAATGTGGGGCAAGCGTCTTCAAGCCCACTTCAAATCGTGTGTGGCGCACCCAATGCCGCCTTGGGCCTGAAGGTGCCGTGCGCCATGCTCGGTGCGGTGCTCCCGGGTGAGGCTGGCCAAAGCGGCATGGAGATCAAAGCGGTCAAACTGATGGGCATGGAGAGCTTTGGCATGCTGTGCTCGGCCAAAGAGCTTCAAATCAGCGACGAGCAAGCGGGCTTATTGGTGCTCGATGCAAAGGCTCCGGTGGGGCTGTCCATTCGTGAGCACTTGAAACTCGATGACCATTGGTTGACCTTGAAGCTCACGCCCAATTTGGCGCATTGCTTGAGTGTGCACGGTGTGGCCAGAGAACTCTCGGCCATCACCCGCACGCCCCTCAAGGCCCCCTCTATGGCTGCAGTTGCTGCGCTGTCTGCAGAGCGGCTGAGCGTGCACGTGGACCCCGCGGCACATGATCTTTGCGGGCGCTTTAGCGGTCGAGTGGTGCGTGGCTTGAACCCGAAGGCGACCACACCGGCTTGGATGGTCGAGCGTTTGATGGGCTGTGGCCAGCGCCCAGTCTCGGCCTTGGTGGACATCTCCAACTTCGTGATGTTTGAGTACGGACAGCCCACCCATATCTTTGATTTGGACAAAATCACCGGACCTCTCGAGGTGCGCTGGGCCCGCGCGGGTGAGGAATTGGCGCTGCTCAATGGTCAAACGGTGAAACTCGACGAACACGTCGGTGTGATTGCGGATGCCCGAGGGATCGAGTCCTTGGCGGGCATCATGGGCGGGCAAGCGAGTGCCGTGTCCGATGAAACACAAAGCATCTACATCGAGGCGGCTTTTTGGTGGCCACAAGCGGTGGCAGGCAGATCGCGTCGCTTTAATTTCTCAACCGATGCGGCTCACCGTTTTGAGCGCGGTGTCGATCCTGAGCAAACCGTCGCCATCATTGAGCGCATCACCCAACTCGTGCTCGATATTTGTGGCACCGCGCAGACCGTGTGTGGCCCCATTGACGACCAACGACTGAATTTACCCAAGCCCCAGCCCTTGAGTCTGAGGGTGGAGCGCGCTTGTCGTGTGATTGGCATGGACATTGATCAAGAAACCATGTTCAAGGCGCTTGATTCTTTGGGACTGCAGCCCACGCAAACGCCCGGTCTGATCACGCTCACCCCACCGAGCCACCGCTTTGATTTGAGCGTGGAAGAGGATTTGATTGAAGAGGTCATCCGCTGCCTGGGCTACGAGACCTTGCCCACCACACCGCCCTTGGGGCCCATCACCGCGCAGTTGCAGCCTGAGACTCATCGAGGAGCTTACGCCTTGAGGCGTCAACTCGCCACTTTGGGCTATCAAGAGACGATCAACTACAGTTTTGTGCAAGAGCACTGGGAGCGGTCTTTCTCCAAAGCGGCTGAGCCCATTCGGCTGCTCAATCCGATTGCGAGCTCCATGAATGTGATGCGCACCACACTGTTGGGCGGCTTATTGCAAGTGCTCAAGTTCAACGTGGACCGCAAAATGGCGGATGTGCGTGTCTTTGAGATGGGGCGCGTCTTCATCAAGGACTCGAGCGTCCCCGATTCTGATCAAACGGTCCAAGGCATCCATCAGCCCATGCGCTTGGGCGGTTTGGCCTACGGGCGTGTTCAACCCATGCAGTGGGGGGTGAGCGATCAGGCGGTGGATTTCTTCGATGTCAAGGGAGACCTCGAAGTTTTTTTGCATCCCATGAAGCTTCACTGGCGTGCCGGGGTCCAAGAGGCTCTCCACCCAGGCCGAAGTGCGCGAGAACTTCAAGAAGACGGAGTTCCTGTGCGGGGATTGCGATAAACATTTTAAAGAGGTTCTGGAGTTACTGGATGCTATCGACGTCAAGTATACGATAGATCCCTACATAGTGAGGGGACTCGATTATTATACCAGGACGGTCTTCGAGGTCTCGTGCGATTCCATAGGCGCGCAGAACGCGATAGGCGCCGGTGGAAGATACGATAATCTCGTAAAGGATATGGGCGGCCCGGACCTCGGCGCCTGCGGGTTCGCGATAGGCGTTGAGCGGGTGATCCTGGCTACGGGATCCGGGGTAGAGGCGGCAAAGCCGGCTTCCGGCGTATTCATGGCGACGATAGGCCAGGCCGCTTATCTGGAGGCTTTCAAACTGGCCGATCTGATAAGACGTTCGGGGAT
>CAISQQ010000039.1 GCA_903887655.1 uncultured Burkholderiales bacterium | reverse complement strand
ATGCTGCGATAGGCAATGGCTTGGCTGGGCATACCGGTCAAATTTTTGAATTGCTGCATGAGCAAATGATTGAGTGTGCCCACGCCCGAGGTGCCGTAATCGGTTTGGTTGGGGTGCTCCTTGGCGTAGGCCACCAGCTCACTGAGCTTGGTCACTGGCAAGGCTTTGTTGACCACCAAGATATTGGGTGTGCCCCCGATCATGGCAATGGGGGTGAAGTCTTTGATGGGGTCATAAATGCCCTTTTTAACCGCGGGCGTGGTGCCATGGGTGGCCACATAACCGATCATCAAGGTGTAGCCATCTGGTGCTGCACGTGAAGTCATTTTGGCCGCGATCGCCCCACCGGCACCGGCTTCATTGTCCAGTAAAAAGGGCTGCCCCATCGCCAAGCGCAGTTGGTCGACCATGATGCGCCCAACCAGATCCACACCCCCTCCAGGGGCTTGAGGGGCAATAATTTTGACGGGCTTGTTTGGGTAAGTGGACCCGGCGTCTTGTGCATGCACGCCCATCGAAGAGATGCACAAAAGTGTGGCCAAGGCCGACATGATGCGAGCGCGAACAAGACAAGGATGGGCAGAGTTGAGCATGTGAACTGCAGATTGAAGGAGCCTGGTGAACAGCTCGGAGGCGAAATTTTTTGGTGGGTGAAATGGTTTTTTTGTGTGGGGGTGGGTGGCCCCCACACCATGGATCATGGCCTCAAGCCAGTGATGACAGGCGTGGTCGGCTGAACACTCAGGACTTGAGCTTTCTCACCACCCAAGGCACGACAACCGTTTTCATGATCTCCTCATCTTTGAGGGTTTTGGAGCGCCCCATGTGACCGCCCTCCGGGTTGAACCACACCTCTTTGGGTGAACCTGTTCGCATGAGCAAATACAAATCTTCAATGGGCACTTGGCTGTCTTTGGCACCATTGATCAACAGCATGGGAGCGGACGCTTGTTCTAGCCAATGCTCATCTTTGATGCTCATCTTCGGTCCATAGGCCAAAAAGTCATCCAGGGTTTTGACGCCATAAATGGCGGCTCTGGCCTGGAACAAGCCAAACAGGTATTCCGTATTGCCCAGGGCCTTTTTTTGCCACTCGGGTTGAAAGTATTCGTGCACGGGACCGGCTTGCACCACCACGCCTTTGAGACGGTCTTTTTCAGTAAAGCCCACTCTGGCAGACCAATGTCCACCCCAGCTGCCGCCAAAAACCACGATGCGACTGGCATCCACGTCCGTTCGTTTTTTGAGCTCATCGATGGCCACAGAAAACACTTTTTCCGCTCCCGGTTCAATTTTGATTTTGCTCTCCCCCGTGCCTGGCATGTCCATCGACAAGAAAGCCACGCCGTGCTTCAAATACTCTCCCTCGCGAATTGCATTGCTCTCCTTGCGGCTGTCGAGGCCTCCGACGGTGATCACGATGGGAGGCTTGGCAACCCCTTTAGGCTTTCTCAAATAACCCGTGATGGTTTGGCCTTGGAACTGAAAACTCAAGGACTCAAACGGGGGATCGACCAAACGGGCATATTGCTTGAAAGCCTGACGGGCCAGTGCATACGCTTTTTCAGACATGGGGGTGTCCTCGACCGGAAAGCGAGCAAACAAATAGTATTGCAAGGCCTTTTCATATTCACGCGCCGCTTTGGCTTTGTCTTTACCTTCAAGTGCCTTGCCCGCTTGCATGTGCTGGTCCCCCACCGGCGTCCAGGCCTTGGCCCAATCGTCATGATCCAGGCTATTGAGATGGGACAAAGCCTCGCGTGCACCCTCAGGATCCAATTCTGCCAAAGGGTAGGCGCCCCGATTGGCTCGATCTTGAGTTTCAAGCTTTAATTGCTCAAGTGTCCGTGCCGGTGCAATCTGAGCGTGGACTTCGATACCAGGCAACACCAAGCTTGCCACCAACATACAATTCAACGTCAACGTTTTCAAAGGGCACTCCCGAAAGTGAACATGTTTCTATAAAGTGAATATAGAAGAAATTGCACGCTCTCCCAATGAGGTAAACCATTAGCGTGCCCGCACTGAGGGCTGCGCGGTTAAAGCCCCACCCCGCTGATGTCCCAAGCGCCTGGGTGGTGCATGCGCTGTGTGTGGGGGGGTCAAAGTGACCACTGATTCACCCGATCGAAATCGGGTTTCTTTTCAAATAGGCCCCGCTCTAGGGGTGCAAGACCGCGAACATCAAGGACCTGCGTCTTTGGGTAAAATAGGTTCAACAGGAGACGCGCCACGCATCCCGTACTTTTTTGATTCACAGCCCGTCCAACACCATGCCCACAACATCCACCGCCCCCAACGACGACTTCATCTGGAGTGATGAATATCTCCTCGGCTTTGACGCCATTGACGCGGTTCATGAAGAGTTTGTTCGAGTGGTCCACCAATTGCTCCACAGCAAGGATGAAAACTTACTTGCCCACTTGGATGAATTTGCTGCCCATGCCAAATCCCATTTCGACACGGAAGACCAATGGATGAGGGAGACGGCATTCCCGCCTGCGCAGTGCCACATCGATGAACATGCCGCTGTCATGCAGTCTCTCCAAGAGGTCAGAGAACGGGTGGTCCTTGGAGACTATGATGTGGGGCGAAGCTTCACCCGCGAATTGGTGAAATGGTTCCCAGGTCACGCCACTCACTTGGACTCGGCCCTGGCCCAATGGATGTTCAAGCGAGAGCATGGCGGCAAGCCCGTGGTGTTTCGAAGACAAGCCGCCTCTGCTCAAAAAGCCTTTGGCTTGTAAGTCTTTCGAGTCACGCCGAGGGCATGACAGGCGGGTGAAGTCAGCACCCGCTTGGGGCTAGCTTTGGGAGAGATTGAGTGGTCGGCTTTAGGCCAACTCAAAGCGAACTTCCTGGGCACCCTCCCAGAGGATTTTCTTACCCAAGGCAGGCAACTGTTCGCGCCCTTGAACAATCGTTAAAAAGTGGTTGCCAGCCAACTGACCCAGTTTACTGGCAAAGCAGCAAGAGCCATAGGCCAAGATGATTTCTGTCTCGCTGTAGCCGCCTGGATAAAACAAAATGTCACCCACGGATGGATGCGAGGTGTGGTTCTCAAAGTCCACCCCCAACTTCCAGTCTCCCAAGGGCACCCAAACGCCCTCGCCACTCCAACGGACATGGATTAATTTTTGAGTGTAGGGCAGCAGCTTTAAAAAGGCTTCGACTGTTTTGGGGGCTTGCGCATGGGTTTCAGCCAAGAAGGTCATGCCTGCACAAGTGATCTTGAGTTGTTGAGTTTTCATAAATTCACGTTGGGTTTCAAAAAAAATCAGGTGAGAGGGGCTTCAATCCATTTGTCCACGGTTGGCGCTTGCCAAGAAGACAGGGCCTGTAAGAGCTGCGCACTGTCGCTTTCAAACAAAACCGTGTCTCTCATTTGGGGCTTCATGAATCCTTCTTGAATGGCTTTGTCCATCAACAGTCTCAAAGGCTCGTAAAAGCTGGCAATGTTCAAGACCCCACAGGCTTTGGAATGCTCACCGAGTTGCGTCAACGTTGCGGCTTCGAGAAGCTCTTCAAAAGTCCCAAAACCACCAGGCAAAGCGATAAAAGCATCTGAGAGTTCGCTCATTTTGGCTTTTCGCTCGCGCATGTTGGCGCACACCAAGTGGTGCGTCAAATGGGTATGAAACTGACCTTTATCGTAAAGCTTTTGTGTGATGATGCCGGTGACTTGTCCACCCAAGTCCAAAACCGTGTCGGCAATCACCCCCATGAGTCCCTTGGTGGTGCCACCATAAACCACCGCAATTTTCAAGCGCACCAATTCAGCACCCAAATCTTGGGCGGCTTTTTTGTACAAAGGAGAGAAGCCAAAATTAGAGCCGCAAAAAACGGCCACACTCTGAATTACAGTCATGACCAAATCATACACGAACAAAATGAGTGGGAGGCTTTTGAAATCACCCTTGGCGTCAAGACTTGAGCATGATCAGAGTTGGAT
>CAISQQ010000038.1 GCA_903887655.1 uncultured Burkholderiales bacterium | reverse complement strand
GTCACCGAAACTTTGATTCGCGGCATGTACCAGTATTGGAAAGGGGTGATGGGCCATGCATGAGACCACCACCCCGAAGCGACTGGGCAACATCACCCCAGTTGATGAGCCAGCAACCCTGCAAAACTTACAACTCGAGATCAACCACCTCAACGCTCAATATGCCCGGGCCTTGGACGACAACGATTTTGAGCAGTGGCCTGAATTCTTCATTCCTGAAGGTCGTTACACGGTTCGCTCGCGAGAAAATCACGAGCGGGGCCTGCCCTTGGCCTTGATGGACTTGGAGAGTCAAGGCATGATGAAAGACCGCATTTACGGCGTGACCAACACCATTTTTCATGCGCCTTACTACACCCGCCATGTGGTGAGCAGCACCTTGGTGATCGGCAGCGCCCCGACATCGAGCTTGAGCCCACCCGTCCAATCGACCACACTCGGTCCCACACTTTGGGTGAGCAGCACGTCTTACGCGGTGTTCAGAACCAAGCCCACACAAACCTCGGAGGTTTTCAATGTGGGTCAGTACTTGGACCATTGGACCAACACCCCAACGGGTCTGAAATTGGTCTCCAGGCTCTGTGTCTACGACAGTGAAATGGTCCTCAACTCTTTCATCTACCCGATTTAACGCTCGCTTGACAGCTCAAGTTCTCGATCTGGCCAGCGGTGGGTTGCGAGAAAAATAGCGCACCAAGGCCAGCACCAAGGCCTCGGCCATTTGCTTTTGAAACCCGGGCGTCAACAACTGCCTCTCCTCTTGGGGGTTGCTGATAAAAGCGGTCTCCACCAAAACGCTGGGAATATCGGGGGCCTTGAGCACGGCAAACCCCGCTTGTTCAACTTGGCCCTTGTGGAGCATACCGACTCGCGAGATTTGACCCAAGAGCTCATGGCCGAGCTTTAGACTGTCGTTGATTTGGGCGGCCGTGCTCATGTCCAAGAGCGTCTTTTGCACCAACTCATCGCGGCTCTTGAGGTTGACCCCCCCCACCAAATCGGCTTTGTTTTCTTGATTGGCCATCCACATCGCCGCCGCACTGGAGGCCCCACCCTGGCTCAAGGCAAATACACTGGCCCCACGCGCCTTCGGGGTCATGAACGCATCAGCATGCAAGCTGATGAAGAGATCGGCTTGCACCCGTTGGGCCTTGATGACGCGTTGCTGCAAAGGGACAAAATAGTCATCGTCTCGCGTTAAAAAAGCACGCATGGGCAGCACACCGTTTCGAGTCTTGACGCGGGTGGCGTTGATGAGCGCTTGCAGCCGCTGAGCAATGGCCAAAACCACATCCTTTTCGCGCGTGCCACTCGGTCCAATGGCGCCGGGGTCCTCGCCTCCATGACCTGGGTCGAGCGCGATCACGATGAAGCGGTCGACTTCGGCCGCATCGGACTCGCCGCCCTGGACTGAAGACCCCGCGCCTGCTCCTGCACGGGGGCTCGGGCTGGCCAAGGGTGTTGCCGGGCTCGGTGGCAAGCCGGGTTTGGAGAGCGCGGACGCACTCGAAGCGGATGGGGGTGTGGTGCCAGCGCTGGCATTGGCACTCGTGGCAGGCGCTTTACTCGGTGCTGGTGGCAATGAATTGACGGGCGTGTTCTGAAGCTCTGGACGGCTTGCCACCGCCTTGGTGCCAGGGTTGTCCACGGCTGTCGTTGGGTTGTTCGGTTTTTGACCCAACACCTCACGGTTCACCACCGGGTCCACCGGGGTGGCCGACAGCTTGGGGCTTTGGGCCTGGAGCCACTCGGTCAATGCGTCCTCTTTGCCCAACGCGGTTTTGGACGGCGCATCGAGCTTGGCTGAATTCGTTGTTTTGGAGCGGGCTGCATCAGCACTCAAATTGCCTGCCTGCATCTTTTGAGCAATCAAGGCCTCCAAGGGGTCGATCTCTTTGAGAGGATACAAATCCAACACCAAGCGATAGCCATACTGCACTTGATCGGCTCGGCTCGAACTCAAGGCGCTCAAATTGAACACCTGAGGAATGACCTCTTGGCGCAGATCAAAGACCAAGCGCACAACGCCCGCAGAAAACTGCCCCACGCGAACACCGGCAATGAACGGGTCATCGGATTTGATTTTTCCAACCAACTCTTTGAGCGCCGGGCTCAAATCAACCCCGGTGACATCCAGGGCCAAACGAGCGGGGTTCGCGACCAAAAAGGGCTGAGCACCCAGGGGCACATCGGACTCGATGGTCACCCGGGTGTACTCCTTGGCTGGCCACACTCGAACCGCCATGATGTTGGCGCCCCAAGCCAACTCTTGTGCGCCCAGCAGCAGCACCAATGAGCCTGATTGCACAAAGCCTCGGCGAGTCAGCTGTCCTTGCGGGACGGGCACCCGATCCAAGTGATGGTTGACCTTCACGCCAAATTCCACAACAAGGGATCAAAGTGCAGCTTCACACTTCTGCTCTCGTCCAGATTCACGACCAACTCCAGCTCGAGACTGGGCGGGGACAAAAGACCCATCACCCGATCTGGCCACTCGTAAAGTTTCAACCCCGCAGAGGCAAAAACATCCCTCAATCCGGCCTCCTCCCACTCCAGAGGATCGTTCATTCGATAAAAATCCAGGTGCCAAATGTTCAACGGGGTGGGTCCTTGCTGCCCTTGGTAAGTCTCCACCAAGGTGTAGGTGGGGCTTTTAATCACGCCACTCACTCCCAAAGCCCTCAGCAAATGGCGCACCAAGGTGGTCTTGCCCGCTCCCAAGTCGCCTCTCAAGGCAATTTCTGCGTTCAAGATGCTCGGCTCGAGTGCCAACTGTTGCGCAAAAACCTGGGTCTCACCCTCATCGGCCCATTTCATGCATACTGTGCGTTTGGCGTTATTCAAAGGGACACCCATCTTGCTCGATTCTTCGGCATTGTTAGACCAGATCAGATCCTGGGGGCAAGACCTTGGATTTTCTCAAATCGGCATCTCTGGCATTGATTTGAGCCAAGCCCAGGCGCCTTTGCTCGATTGGCTCGAGAAGGGCTTTCATGGCGAGATGGCCTACATGAAACGCCATGGTTTGCTGCGCACACAACCCCAGGCGCTGCACGCAGGCACCTTGAGCATTGTGACGGCAAGGATGAATTACCTACCCACACTCAATCCCGAGCAAAACCCAGCCAGTTTTGCCAACGATTTGTTACCCTTGCATTCTAAAGAGTTTCCAAGACCCCTACCCGAAGAAGACCACAACGCATCGCCCACGTGGACCCAGCGTGAATGGCAAAGACTTCAAAATCCCCAAGAAGCAGTGGTGTCCCTCTATGCCCGTGGGCGTGACTATCACAAAGTGATGAAACAGCGGCTGGGACTTTTGGCTGAAAAAATTCAAACCCAAATGGGGCCTCTGGGCTACCGTGTCTTTACCGACTCGGCGCCCGTGATGGAAGTTCAACTCGCCACCCAATCGGGTTTGGGCTGGCGAGGCAAGCACACCTTGGCGCTCAATCGGGGGGCCGGATCGATGTTTTTCTTGGGAGAGATTTTCATCAATCAGGACCTGACCCAGGCTTTGAGCCCCGAAGACCGTGCTCGCTATGCCCAAGACTCGCTAAACCATTGCGGCAGTTGTCAGGCCTGCATCGAGGTTTGTCCCACCCAAGCCATTGTGGCGCCCTATGTGCTCGATGCCAGGCGATGCATCTCCTACTTGACCATCGAGCACAAAGGCTCCATTGATGAGGCGTTGAGGCCTTTGATGGGCAACCGCATTTACGGCTGCGATGACTGTCAGCTCATCTGCCCCTGGAACAAATATGCCAAGCGCGCAGTGGTGAGCGACTTTGATGTGCGAGAGCACTTGAACGACAAAACATTGCTTGAGCTCTGGAGCTGGCAAGCGGAAGATTTTGATCGGCTCACGCAAGGCCAAGCGATTCGGCGCATCGGATTTGAACAATGGGTGAGGAATTTGGCCATTGCGCTGGGCAACGCGTTGCGCCAAACGCAGGACCCGCAGCAAACTCAACAACTTCTTCATGCGTTGTCACGTCGAATAGACGACGCCAGCTTTTTGGTGCGAGAACATGTGCAATGGGCACTGGCGCAACACGCTCAAAAAGAGGCCAGCCCAGAAACGCCCAAAGCTGTGCAACCATGAACGCCTCGCCGCTCCCACACTCGGGTTTCACCATCACGCTCAAAAACCGACGGCTTTCATGGCATTGCGCGGCGCATGAGAGTGTGATCCACAGCGCCAAGCGCCAAGGCATCGAATTGCCCACGAGTTGTCAAAACGGCACTTGCCGCACGTGTTTGATCCCCTCCTCCAAGGGAGAACTTGAGCACCTCATCGAGTGGCCAGGTTTGAGCTTGGAGGAAAAAGCACAAGGCGCTCTCTTGCCCTGTGTGGCTTGCCCCACGTCTGACCTTGAAGTCGAAGACTCACACTGGGGGGATGCCCTCTTTGAACACGCCTTTGACCTCTTGCATGAAGACAGTGAACTTTTGGTCCTCAACAAGCCCAGTGGCCTATTGGCAGTTCCTGGCAAGGGTGCTCACCGACTCGACAGTCTCTCGCACCGAGTGCAGCAGTGGGACGCGAGGGCCTTGATCGTGCACCGCTTGGACCAGGCCACCTCAGGCCTGATGCTGATGGCCAGAAGCCCGCAAAGCCAAAAAGAGCTCTCTCGACAATTTGCCCAACGCCAAATCGACAAACGCTATTTGGCCAAAGTGCAAGCCACGCTCACGCCCAGCGAGGTGTGGCACACCATCGACGCCCCGATTTATGCAGACTGGTCGCTTCGCCCCAAGCGGGTCATTGATGCGTTGGGGCAACCGAGCCAAACGCGCTGGCGCGTTTTGCACACGAGCGACGGGTTCTCTTGGCTCGAGCTCCAGCCTCTCACGGGGCGCACCCACCAACTTCGCGTTCATTTGAGCCACCAGGGCTGGCCCATTGTGGGAGACCGCCTGTACGCACCCGAGTCGGTTCAAGCCTTGAGCGAGCGACTGCTCTTGCACGCTTGGACCCTCCAACTGCAGCATCCCACCACCCAAGCGGTGTTGAAATTTGAAGCGCCTCCCCCGAGCGAGTTACTCATTGCTCAGCCGTCAAGACACAAGCCCTGAACCTTGAAGCTTCTGAGCCCCCTAGAGCATTCATCGCGTTGAGTTTCTTGTCTCAAGACAACAACGTGGCAAAAACAGCTCGACTCGGGGTCGATCGGGATCTGCCGGGACCCTCAATTGGGTTAGACTTTAAAGACAAGCTCAAGTTTTGTGACCCGCCATAAAGGATTTGGATATGCGTGAAGTCGTCGTCGTGAGTGCAGTCAGAACGGCCATTGGCACCTTTGGGGGAAGTCTGAAGGACACCCCACCAAGCGTGATGGCCACCACCGTGGTCAAAGAGGCCATAGACCGTGCGGGGGTCTTGCCCAGTGATGTGGACCAAGTGGTGATGGGACACGTCATCAATACCGAAGCGCGCGACCTTTATCTCTCGCGCGTGGCCGCCATCCAAGCCGGTTGCGACAATCGTGTCACCGCCTTCAATGTCAACCGTCTGTGTGGCTCGGGCCTTCAAGCGCTGGTGTGCGCCGCGCAATCCATTCAGCTCGCCGACACCCGCATTGCCGTGGCAGGGGGTGCGGAAAACATGACCCGTGCACCTTTTCTCAACAACGCCCAACGCTTTGGTCAGCGCATGGGCGACGTGCAACTCGTTGACATGATGATCGGCGCCTTGCACGACCCCTTTGAAAACATCCACATGGGGGTGACCGCGGAAAATATCGCTAAAAAGTGGGGCATCACTCGGCAAGAGCAAGATGCGCTGGCTTTGCAGAGCCACCAGCGCGCTCAGCACGCCATCGCCCAGGGCTATTTCAACCATCAAATCATCCCCATCCCCCTCAAAACCCGAAAGGGCACCGTACAGTGGGCCAGCGACGAACACCTCCGCATGGACGCCAAGGCCGAAGACTTCTCACAACTCAAACCCGTGTTCATCAAAGAAAACGGCACGGTGACGGCTGGCAACGCCTCGGGGATCAACGATGCGGCGGCCGCTTTGGTCTTGATGGACAGCCAAGAGGCCCAATCCCGCCACCTCAAGCCCATGGCTCGGTTGGTGAGCCACGCTCACAGTGGCGTGGAAGCGGCATACATGGGGATTGGACCCGTGCCTGCGACCCTGGCTGCACTCCAAAAAGCGGGACTGACGGTCCAAGATTTGGATGTGATCGAAGCCAATGAAGCCTTTGCCGTCCAAGCCTGTGCGGTCATCAAAGATTTGGGGCTCGACCCCGCCAAGGTCAACCCCAATGGATCGGGCATTTCACTCGGTCACCCCATTGGAGCGACTGGCGCCTTGATCACCGTGAAGGCCTTGCATGAGCTCGAGCGCATCCAAGGCCGCTACGCCTTGGTGACCATGTGCATCGGTGGCGGACAAGGGATTGCGGCCATCTTTGAGCGTCTCTAAGCGCCAAGAGAGCGCTCAACAACCCTCAGCACGCTCTCCACGCCCGAGGGATTGACGCGGCGAAAAACCTCAAGCAGCCAAGCGAGGCTTCAAGTGAGCCTGCCCCATCAGGCCCATCTCTTGGGCCAACAAGGTGTAGGACTGTTCTTGGACTTGAGGATCATGGGCCCAAGTGATCACCACGATCTCCTCCAAGCCGTAACGCGCAGCCAAGGCCTCCAAGCGACGCGCCACACTTGGCGCCGTCCCAATCAAGGCTTTGTCTTGCATGGCTTGCACCAGGGGCCACTCTTGCTCGGTAAAGGATGCCTGGGCCTCCTCGGGAGACAGCAGTGGACCGATCTTGCCGGTGCTGCGGTCGAGTTTCCAGCGCGCGCGTCCATAAAATTGGCGCAACGCCTCTTCATGCGTATCGGCCACCAAAGCCCAGACACACAAAGTGGCTTGGGGTTGACTGCCCAAGGCCGAGGGCTTAAAGCCCGAAAAATACAACTCCATGGCCTGATCAACACCCGCGCCATCGGTGATGAAGTGTGCGAATGCATAGGGCATTCCAAAATGAGCGGCCAGCTGAGCGCCATAGTCAGAGCTGCCCAACATCCACAAATCGGGCTGGGTGCTCGACTGCGGGTAAGCAAAGACACCGGCGCCCGGGTGCGTCGCGGGCAGCGGGGTGCCGCTGAGCCAGGCGCTCAGCTCTAAAATTTGCTGGGGGAAATTGTCCGACGCATAGCGGTTGGGGTTGAGCAGTTGTGCCGTTCTTTGGTCGCTGCCGGGTGCGCGTCCCACTCCCAAATCAATGCGCCCTGGCGCCAAGGCATCGAGGACGCGAAACTGCTCCGCCACTTTGAATGAAGCGTAATGGGGCAACATGACACCGGCACTGCCGATGCGGATGGTTTGGGTTTTCATGGCGATGGCGGCCATCAAGATCTCAGGCGCCGAGCCCAAGATACTGGGGTGTGAGTGGTGCTCGCTCACCCAAAAGCGGCGATAACCTAGCCGCTCGGCAGTTTGCGCCAACTGCACAGTTTGTGCGATGGTGTCTTGGTGACTTCGCCCTTTGGGATTGACAGTTTGATCCAACACGGACAATTGAATGCGCATGGCTTGACTCTTTGTTGTTGAGCAATGAGGGGGAAATTGTTGAGATCCATCATAGTCGAAGGGCTTGCCCGCGACAACCCTGTGGACCCCCCAAGACCCCACCCCTGAGCAAGTCCATTCCTTTGGGGGGGCAGGCCCGGCCCGCCACCCACCCACCCAGCCAGGCAGGCTCTTTACTTGAGCGCTTTGAAGCGCATGCGGTGCGGCTTGGCGCCCTCTTCACCCAGGCGTTTTTTCTTGTCGGCCTCGTACTCTTGATAGTTGCCATCAAAAAAGACCCACTGGGAGTCGCCTTCGCAGGCCAAGATGTGGGTGGCAATGCGGTCCAAGAACCAGCGGTCATGGCTGATCACCATGACACAACCGGCGAACTCCAAAAGCGCATCTTCCAGCGCGCGCAAGGTCTCCACATCCAAGTCGTTGGACGGCTCATCGAGC
>CAISQQ010000037.1 GCA_903887655.1 uncultured Burkholderiales bacterium | reverse complement strand
AGAACCCACTACTCTGGGCATTTCTGGGCGCATTGCGGCGACTTTTCAAAGTTCACGCATCACCCCACTGTTGGCCGTGGTCGCATTTTTACTGGGCCTATTCGCTGTGATGGTGACTCCCCGAGAGGAAGAGCCCCAGATCAATGTCACCATGGCCAACGTCTTGATCGCTTTTCCAGGCGCGTCTCAAGCCGATGTGGAAAACCTCGTCTCCATACCTGCAGAACAAATACTCTCACAAATGTCGGGCACAGACCATGTGCTGTCCGTCTCCCGCCCCGGCATGTCTGTCCTCACCGTTCAATTCAAAGTGGGAGTCCCCAGAACCGAAGCATTGGTGCGACTTCACGATACCCTCAAAAGCAACAGCGATTGGCTGCCCCAAAACTTGGGCGTGATGCAGCCCATCATCAAACCCAAAGGCATCGATGATGTCCCCATTGTCACCTTTACCCTGTTCAATAAGGACAACCAAGCGGGTGCATTTGAGCTTGAACGAGTCGCACACAGCTTAGAGATTGAGCTCAAACGGGTCAATGGTACCCGAGAGGTTCAAACCACCGGCGGGCCTGGGAAAGCCGTCATGGTCAAAGTTGATCCCGCCCAAATGTCTGGCCATTCAATCTCCATGGCCGACCTCACTCGATCCCTACAAGCGGCCAACCAAGGCGCAGCCATCGGCCACTTGACCGCAGCCAATCAATCCGTTTTGATTGATGCGGGTCCCTATCTGACCCGAGCCTCTGAGGTTGCTGACGTGGTCGTGGGCGTTAAGCTGGGAAAACCGGTATTTCTGCGAGATGTTGCCCAAGTCGAGGATAGTGCCAGCGCTCCGTCGCAATACGTTTGGCATGGCGAGGCGGGTCAAGACGGGAAAGAATATCCTGCAGTCACCATCTCCGTCACCAAAAAACCGGGTGAAAACGCCATCGATGTGGCCAATGCCGTGATTGAGCGGGTCAGTGGCCTCAAAAACACTTTGATTCCGGACACGATCACCTTGGTTCAAAGCAGAAACTACGGCGTCACGGCCAATGACAAAGCCACCAAACTGATTGAAAAGTTGATTTTTGCGACCACCTGTGTGGTGGCGTTGGTATTTTTGACTCTGGGACGCAGGGAGGCCGCCATTGTGGGCACTGCGGTGGTTTTGACGCTCACCGTGACTTTGTTTGCATCTTGGGCAGCAGGCTTTACCCTCAACAGGGTGTCCTTGTTTGCACTGATTTTTTCAATCGGTATTTTGGTGGATGACGCCATCGTCGTCGTTGAAAACATTCACCGTCATCAACAACTCAACCCTCACCAAAATCTTCGCCAGCTCATCCCTAGAGCCGTTGATGAAGTCGGGAGACCGACGATTTTGGCGACCCTCACTGTGATTGCGGCTCTCCTACCCATGGCCTTTGTCTCAGGCTTGATGGGCCCCTACATGAGCCCAATCCCCATCAATGCCAGCATGGGCATGATTTTGTCCTTGATCATTGCCTTCGTGCTCACCCCATGGCTGGCTCAACTGTGGCTTAAACCGCATCAAGATCGACTCGAGCACGCGTCGCAATTGGGAGGTCTGACGCCAAATATCGACTCTTTTTTCAAGCATATCTTCAATCCGTTTTTGCATGAGCAGTCGGGAACTCTCAACAGAAAATTGCTGGGTCTGGGCATTTTTTCATTGATTGCTGCATCTGTGATGCTGCCATTAACAGGACAGGTTCTCTTGAAGATGCTGCCCTTTGATAACAAGTCTGAATTCCAAATCATGGTTGACATGCCCGTAGGGACACCGGTTGAAAAAACGGCGACAGTTTTACACGCCATGGGCAGCTACCTGGCTCAAATCCCAGAGGTAACTGACTACCAGGCCTACGCAGGCACATCAGCACCGATCAACTTCAACGGGCTGGTGCGTCAATACTATCTTCGAAACAGCCCAGAGCTTGGCGACATACAAGTCAATTTGGTCGACAAAAGCCATCGAAGCGAGCAAAGCCATGCCATCGCCACACGGCTGCGACCCGAATTGCAAAAGATTGGTTTACCCTTGGGTGCCAACGTCAAAATTGTTGAAGTGCCACCTGGCCCACCCGTTATCTCGCCTTTGGTGGCCGAGATCTATGGACCCGATGCACTTGGTCGCAACAGCGTGGCTAGCTCGGTCGAAGGAATTTTTCGACAAACACCCAGTGTGGTCGATGTTGACTCCTCTAGTAAAGTCAGTGGACCGAGAAAAATCGTGTTGATTGACAAAAACAAAGCCGCTCTTTTGGGGGTTTCACAACAAGAGATCGTGGCCACATTGCGAGCTGGGTTGAGCGGCGAAAACACGAGTTATGTCCACGACAACAGCAAATACCCAACACCTATTGTGGTGGGGCTTCATGAGAGCAGCAAAGGAAACTTGAATACACTGCTTGAATTGAGTGTTCACACTTCACAGGGCAAAATGGTCGCCATCCGCGAGCTGGTTCAAATCACTGACTCGGCCACTGAGCAACCCATTTTCCACAAAGATTTATTGCCCGTGGTGTTTGTCACCGGCGACATGGCCGGTCAAATTGACAGTCCTTTGTACGGTATGTTCAAGATGCGCTCGAGCATCCATCAATTGAATACACCCACGGGCGAACACTTGGTTGAGTATTTCATCCATCCGCCCAAAGAGGCGATGCGAGACTACGCCATCAAATGGGATGGCGAGTGGCAAATCACCTATGAGACATTCCGTGATATGGGCACTGCTTACGGCGTAGGCTTGTTGTTGATTTATTTGCTGGTGGTGGCTCAATTCGGTTCGTATTTGACACCGCTCATCATCATGGCACCCATTCCGCTCACCATCATCGGTGTGATGCCCGGACACGCGCTCCTTGGTGCACAGTACACCGCCACCAGCATGATCGGGATGATCGCCTTGGCGGGCATCATTGTGAGAAATTCCATTCTCTTGGTTGACTTCATCAACTTACAAGTGCGCTCGGGTGTTGAATTCAAGACAGCGATCATCGACTCGGCCATCACCCGTTCAAAACCAATTGTGCTCACGGGGCTTGCTGCCATGCTCGGTGCACTTTTTATTTTGGACGACCCCATATTCAATGGTTTGGCCATATCACTCATATTTGGCATCTTTGTCTCCACTGTATTGACTTTGGTGGTGATTCCTTTGCTCTATTACTCGGCCTATCGCAACCAGCTTGAAGCCATTCGACTCCAACCCACAGAAAATTAAAGGACAACGAACATGAAATCTTGGCAAACCGTGCGTTTTATTGCAGGCACCTTCATCCTCTTGTCCCTGGCAATGGGCATTGAGGGCAGTCCCTTATTCCTCAGCGAATGGTGGTTAGCCTTCAACGCCTTTGTGGGTCTCAATCTTCTCCAAAGCGCGCTCACCAAGTGGTGCTTGATGGAGATCATCTTGCGAAAACTCGGACTACCATCAGGCTGCTGAAAGCTCACATCAAGGATTGATATGCAAATCGTCTGTACACAATGCAGCGCTAAAAACCGAGTCCCCGATGACAAGCTAGACCATGTGCTGGCGTGCGGCAAGTGCGGTGTGGATTTAATGACAACAGAACCGTTTGAGCTCAACGATCAGACCTTTGAGCGCTACGTTACTGGCACAGAATTACCAATCGTTATTGATTTTTGGGCCACCTGGTGCGGGCCTTGCCTGTCCATGGTACCTCACTTTAAAAAGGCTGCCCAAGCGCTGACCAAAGTAAAGTTTGCCAAAGTTGACAGCGATCAATCCAAACTTCTAAGCCAACGCTATGGTATTAAAAGTATACCCACCCTCATTTTATTATCGGGGGGCAAAGAAATTGCCAGACGCTCTGGGGCTTTGAGTGCCAGTGAACTGGTGAATTGGATTACAAATCAACTCAGTGCCAGAGGAATTCAATGAATACGCTCAAGACCCTTGCAATATCGATGGTGTGTGTATTGGCTCACAACGCCCATGCCACCGATTTACTGGAAATTTGGCGCGGTGTAGGCAATCACGATCCTGATGTGGCCGCCGCCATGTCGGCCAAATTGGCAGGCAACGAAAAAAGAGTGCAAGCCAGGTCTCTTTGGCTACCAAGCATAACCTTGGGTGGCAATGCCAGTTGGATTAATTCAAGCACTGGATTGACTGGCGCGAATTTTTCAGCGCCAGGTCTGGGCTTGTCCAATGGTGTGGCCTTCAACACGTCGGTCAAAAATGGCGGCTCAAACGCATGGAGTATTCAGGCCAAACAAGCCATTTTGAGCAAAGAAAGAGTGGCTCAGGCCCATCAACTGCTTGCTAGCGCCAATGCAGCAGAATTCCAGTGGCAATTTTCAAATGAAGAGTTGATGCTCAAAGCAGCTCAGCGGTATTTTGACGTTGTCTTGCTGAGCGTGAAGTTGAATCTTCTTCAAAATCAGTACAGAGCCATTCAAATCGAAACCACCAAAACCAAAGACAAGTTCAAAATCGGTGAGTTACCCATCATTGACACACACGAAGCCTACTCAAGACAGCAAGTGCTTTCAGCGCAAATCATGACAGCAGACAATGAACTTGAAACAGCCACCTTGATTTTAAGTGACTCCAGTAGCATCGCCATCAAAGACTTGAATCCGAAAGAGCCGCAAGATCAACTCAAGGTTTTCGACATCAAGACTCTGGAGAACTGGCAAAACCGCGCGAGAAGTGCCAACCCATTGCTTAAGATGTTGGAGTTGAAATTAGAGGGGGCTCACCACCAGGTCGCCGCTTATGCTTTGGCATCCTCAACTTCACTTGACTTGATCGCTCAAGCCTCTCAGCAAAAAATCAACGGCAATGGCGCTTACGGATCCTCCAACATCTTTAATCAACAGCAAACTGTTGGAGTTCAACTCACAGTTCCCATCTTCACGGGTGGATACACCTCCTCCAAGCATACAGAGGCCATCCAACTCGAAGAGAAAGCCAGACACGAATTGGCCGGGGCCGAGTTCAAGGTGCGTCAAAGCGTTCAATCTTCATGGCTTTCACTCAAATCGGGGATGGCCAAAATTGATGCTCTTCGTTTGGGACTTTTCGCAGCAGAATCAAAACTGAGCTCGACTCAGTTGGCTCAAGAAGTGGGTGATCGCACAACCCTTGACTTACTCGACGCCACCAATGAAGAAATGTTGGCCAAAAGTAATTTATTACAAGCCAAGATTGACTACCTCCTCAATCAATTGAATATGTTTGCCCTGGTGGGACAGTTGGACTTGGAAACACTCACCTCCATCAATGAGCAGCTGCAAAAACAGTAGTGCTTGATTTCAAGCAAGGCTAGATCACTGAGCGAACTTGACGACCAACTCTGGATAAATTATCCAAAAATATAAGCCGATAAAGTCGTCTCCATCACGCGGTCGGAAAACACTTTCTTGCCCATTTCCTCAGGGGCTGCACCCGCGGCCACCATCAAAGGCAACAAATGCTCCTCTTGACTGGGGGGGTGGCATTGGCGAGCATGTGGCGCTTTGTCCCAATTACACATTGCGTCGAAGCGCTCGAGAGGCTTCGATTGCACGGCTTGGGTCAGCCAGCGATCAAACTCATCCGAAATGGGGCCAAATTTGGGGTCGCCATAGCCCCGCATATTGTGAAAACTCATTCCACTGCCGATGATCAAAACGCCTTGGTCACGCAAAGGCTGCAGCGCCTGCCCCAACTCCATCTGGGTCTTGGGCTCCAAATTGCTGTTGAGTGAAAGTTGAACCACGGGAATATCAGCCTTCGGAAACATCAGCATCATCGGGATGAAAAGACCATGGTCAAATCCACGCAAAGCATCCACCTTGGCGCCTATTTGCGCTTGAGCCAAGGCCTGCACGATCGTTTGAGCCAACTCGGGGTTGCCAGGTGCGGGATATTTGAGCTCGTAGGTGTGAGGCGGAAACCCATAATAGTCATAGATGAGGCTCGGATTTTTCGCACCGGTGACACTCACGGTGGACTCCAACCAGTGCGCAGACACCACCACAATGGCCTTGGGCATGGAGGGCAATGTCCCTGACAAGCCTTTGAGAAAGT
>CAISQQ010000036.1 GCA_903887655.1 uncultured Burkholderiales bacterium | reverse complement strand
TCTCGATGCATCTTCAATCAGATCCACAAACTCTCGGGAAAACAGACCACTGTCAAAGGCCCTCAAGGTGTTTTCTCCCGAGGAGAGCATGCGCGACTTGATTTTTCGCAATTGCCAAGACATCCAAGGCGTCGACTTTGACGCCACGCGATCAAGCGCAGAACCGAGTTCCATACCCGAAGACAACAAACCCGCCAAGATGCCAATGCAGGCAATGGCTTGCCGATCCCGATAAAGGCTCCATGGTGGGAGATGGTCAAACCACTGTCTGGTATAGCCAGTCCAGCGAGGAATGGTCCAGTAGTAGAGCAAGATGACAATCACACCCACCAAGCTGATCTGCCAATACTTCACCACGGCCATCTCGAAATGAATCAGAGGCAAACACCACCATGGCCAAAAGCTTTCTTTGATCACCGCCAAGAGCTGCGGCCACAGATAACTGCCACAAAAAAACGATGTCGCCAAAATCGAGAGCAAGGTCATCATGGGCTCGGCCATGGCGGCTGCCACGATGCCATTGATCTCTTTGCCACTGAGGCACAACTTCTTTGCAGAGGACAATGCCTCGAGGAGCGTACCTGACGCATCCCCCGCCTCAATGATCAATGCCTCTTCGGTGGGGATAAACGGCGAAATTGAGTGAGAAAAACTCACTCCCCGATTGAGCCGAAAAATAATGCTTTTGTAGACCAAAGCAATCGATGAACCGCGCTTGGATTCACGTTGTTCCCAACGGGAGAACAATTCCCTCAAGGTCGATATTTGTCGCGAACCCGTCTCCTCTAAATTGGCGTAAATCAAGTCATACACCTCACCGCGGCGGGCATAAAATTCACGTTTTGCGAAAAAGAGTTCAATGTCACTGAACATGATGGCGCTCTTTCAACTTGAGATCAATGACTTTGTAAGTTTCAAAAGACTCGAAATCGCGCTCGATATCTTGCGGATCAATCAGCCCAACGCTCGCTTGATAAAGCGCATGCTCAAAAGCAGTTTTACCCTGCATATTTGGACTGTCAAAGGGGGATGTTCTGCTACTCCTCCACAGGTGTTCTACGGCCGACCAATCACTCTCAGCAATGGCCCTCAACATCTCCGGTGTTGGGATCAATATCTCAGCCACCACCGTCAGGCCCTTGGTACCTGCCAAGCCCACCTCATGCACTCGACAATGGGTGCATCCTTCATCGCTGGCGCAATACAACAAGTTGACATTGAGTCCAAATTTCTCAAACAACAATTGAAGCTTGTGGCGCTCCAACACAGTGGATGCCAGCACCTTGCAGTGTGGGCACAATTTGGGTAATAATTTTTGGTACATCACCGCTGACAAAAATTGTCGACTTGCCAGCGTCGAGGCAGAAATGCCGATCTCTGGGCTATTGAGCCGAGTCAGCACATCCACACACCCATCCCCGTGCACCGTGGTGAAAACACGATGGCCCGTGCGATTGAACTCTGAAGCGAGCGAGGCCGACTCCTTGTCACGAATTTCACCGAGCATCAATACATCGGGATCCATGCGAAGCACTGAGCGAAGCGCCGACAAAAACTTCAACTTCACCACCTCCTGGGCGTCATCGGTGCTGCGTTGGATCGATATTTGACTCATGAAGGGATTCAAATACTCAACAGGATCTTCCACACCAAACACCTTCAACACCTCCAAATTGGGCAGGCAAGCGATAAAGGAGCGAAGGGCTGTCGATTTGCCCGAACCCGTTGAGCCTGCAATGGCCATCATTCCTGAGTTTTTGGCAATGGCTGGCAAGATCTGATGCTCGATGTGATGGCTGGTGTATCCCAGGGACCCAATCGATGGGATTTGCAGGCGGGGGTCGTTTTTGAGCAAACGAATCACCACGTCATAGCCATTGACCAAGGGAATGCCGTTGAATCTCCCGTTCACCACTTGTCCCTTGACCATGTTTTCGGTCATGGTGTTCATGGCTCGCTCCAAAGACAAGGCACCCGCAGAATTGGTGCCCGATTTGGAGCGTGCAGAATAGGCTGCAGATAAAGCACCTCGGAGCAAGTCGGTCGAGAACGTCTTCCATTTCATCAGTCGACCATCAATGCGAAGCCGAACATTCGATCTCTCAGACGATCTGATCTCAAAGTGAACATCGGTCGCATTGAGTTCTATCGCACGACCGATGATTTCGTCATATAAGACAATGTTTTTATTG
>CAISQQ010000035.1 GCA_903887655.1 uncultured Burkholderiales bacterium | reverse complement strand
GAGCGAACCGTGTAACGACCTTCAGGAATGAAGAATTCAGGCCACTGCTCAAAATCATTGTCGTCCAAGGCCCGGGCATATTGGGCGTTGAGGTGGTTGATCTCGAGTTGCAGATTTTGTAGGGTTGCTGGCTCATCAACTGGGGTGATATTGCCCAGTCGCTTCGGGGTGGTGGTCTCACGCATGGCCCATCACCCCTTTCCAATACTGGTACATGCCGCGAATCAAAGTTTCGGTGACCATGTGATCGGTCATGGCGACTTCTTTGCCACCCAACTCGCACAAGGTTTCGCCCAGGCGCAAACCATCGCTGTTGAATTGCTCAAAGCCGGCTTGACTGAACTCAATCACTTCGCCGTCGTCAGCGCTCACATAACCCGCAGGACCAAACAAATTGGCTTGTCGTAGACGTCTGCGCGTCATCTCAGGCGTATCGTCCTTGAAGCCAAAATGGGTCCATACAAAATCAAATTCTCCGTGTCCATTGGGAACGATTTGTCGAGTCGACAGCGAGTTGACTTGTTGCTGAATGATCAAGCTGGGAAACAGGGTGATCATGGTGACGCTGGGGGTGATGGACTTGCTGAGCTCTGCGGGGTCAGGGATGGTCCACCAGGGCTCTTGAACAATGTCGAGCAGACGATCGTCATGAAGCTTCATGTTGGGCTTAAAACTCGTGACGCCCTGGGTGACTGCACCACCACCACCCTCATTTCTTTGCGAGATCATCACGGCATGTCGGCCCCAGTCATCCATCACCATGCGACTGCGTTGGTCTGCTCGCCACAGTCCAAAAGTCACAAACCAAGTGTGCAGCAAGCCTGGGTGATAGGGGTCTTTGATGTTCTCCATCATGAGCTTCCAGTTGCCCGGAATTCGCTGGCGGTTGTAGCCCAAAAGGGTCAGTTCACGAGCCTTAAAAATGCGCTCCACCCAAGGCAAAATCTTCGGCCCCAAGTAGTCTTGAAGCGGTTGAGCTTGGTGATCAAAAGTGGCAAAGACCAAGCCGTGCAACACCTCGACTTTGAGGCGATTCAAGCCGTGTTTTTTTAAATCAAAGTCTTTGGGCATCCCCCCTTGGATTTGACCGTCTCGCTCCACCCCGTCTTTGAATGGCAGTCCGCCCAGATCGCCATTGAGCTTGTAGGCCCATTGGTGATAGGGGCAAACAAAGCTGCGTTGATTGCCGTGGGTTTTTTGACAAAACCTCACGCCGCGGTGAGCGCACCGGTTTTCAACCACGCGAATGCCGTGATCGGTGTCCTTTTGAGTCGGATGGACATGGTCTTTGACCATGATCACCTCACGCTCGCCGACTTGGGATTTTTTAAAGTCGCCCAACTGGGGGATTTCGGCCAGCAATCCCACATAGCTCCAGTGAGCGCCATAAAAAATTCGGCTCAATTCCTGGGCGTGCAGTTGGGGGTCTGTGTAAGCCCAAAAAGGCACACGCGACGACTGGACCTGAGGTCGCAGTAAAGGATCGGTGGGAGTGTTCATGCGGTCAAACCTCACAAAAGGATATTCACCATGAAAAAGACAGATACGCGATATTAAACCAGGCAAGAGCGATCAAGCGGCAAAGCTAAACTTGAAGTCATTGGAAAGGGGGGGTGCTGTTGGGTTCAACCTGGTCGTGGCCAGTTTGGGCTCTCCAGGCGCTCCAAACGGCCAGACCACTCGGCACCAAAATCAACGCCCAAATGATGATCTCTAAATGGGCACGCACCCACTCGAGTTGACCAAAGAAAAGCCCCAAGGCCAGCACGCTGGCCACCCACAACAAGCCACCACTGGCGTTGTAGAAGGTGAAGGTGCTCGCGTTCATGGCGCCCAACCCAGCCACAAAGGGCGCAAAAGTCCGAATGAGAGGCATAAATCGCGCCAGCACCAAGGTGGCCGGACCATAGGTTTTGAAAAACTGATGGGTTTGAGCCATGGTCTTGGGATTGATCAAGCGGCCCAGGGGACCTGCCATGAGGCGTGGGCTCAAATAGCGACCGGTGAAAAAATTCAACTGGTCGCCCAAGATGGCTGCCGCTGCGCAGAGACCGAAAGCAATGGGCCATGACAACAGTCCCAAGCCACACAGGGTGCCCACCATGAAGAGCAAAGAGTCCCCAGGAAGGATGGGGGTGATGACCAGCCCAGTTTCTAGAAAAATGATCAAAAAGATCAACCCATAAGTCCAATCGCCATAGTTGGCAACCACCTCTTGCAAAGTGCGATCGATGTGTAAGAGAAGGTCCAAATATTGCATCAACAGGGTCATGTTGCGATTATCCCTGCATTTGCCGGGCTTGGGCGGTCCTTGGGGCATGTTTTGATCAGCCACGAGCTTGTCATCTAAAATGCGAGTGTGAACACAGCACTCCCCCCACCCCTTAAGCCTCGTCCCATTCAGGAGTTGGCCAGCGAGTTGATCAGCCAAATCGCCGCTGGCGAGGTGATTGAGCGCCCGGCCTCTGTTGTCAAAGAGTTGGTGGACAACGCATTGGACGCCAGTGCCTCACACATTGATTTGCGTTTGCTGGCGGGTGGCGTGAGACTCATCAGTGTTGAAGACGACGGCAACGGCATTCCCAGCGAGCAGTTGGCCATGGCCTTGAAGCGCCATGCCACCAGCAAAATTGAAAATTTGCACGACCTGGAAGAGGTCGCTTCCATGGGCTTTCGCGGTGAAGCACTGGCGGCCATTGCTTCTATTAGTGAACTCGCCATCGTCTCTCGACCTGAAGATCAGGCGGTTGCGATGTCTTTGCAAGCTCGCACAGGCGAGTTGAGTGCGGCCGCTCGCGCCAAAGGCACAACCGTGGAGGTGCGGGAGCTTTTTTTCAGCACCCCAGCGAGACGAAAATTCTTAAAAACCGACGCCACTGAACTCGCCCATTGCGTGGAGTCTGTGAGGCGTCACGCTTTGGCCCGACCCGATGTGGGCTTTACCGTTTGGCACGAAGGCAAGTTGGTGCAGCAGTGGCGCGCTCACAAGCCAAGCGAGCAGGCGCTGGTCTCTGCCCTTGAGCAGCGCATGGCCGATGTATTGGGCCAGGACTTTTTAAACGAGTCTTTGGCCATCGATCATGAAGAGCGGGGAATCAGGATTTATGGTCGCGTTGGATTGCCCCAAGCCTCGCGAGCGCGAGGAGACCATCAGTTCGCTTACGTGAATCAACGCTTTGTTCGCGACAAGGTCATCACCCACGCCATTCGCACGTCTTATCAAGATGTACTGCACGGACAACGTCAGCCTGTGTACATTCTCTTTTTGGAGATGGACCCCAAACGCGTGGATGTGAATGTGCATCCCACCAAAATTGAGGTGCGTTTCAGAGATTCCAGAGATATTCATCAAGTCATTGTTCACGCATTGCAATCGGCTCTGAGCAAGCCGCGGGTCTCAGAGGGCGACTTCCATGACCACGTCGCAGTCGCCAGCCCTGGCGAGCCCAGCCCATCGCCCCGCACCCCTTTGCCCAACCCAGCCTTTGTTGGGGCTGGCTCTTTGGGGTCTGGCAAAGCGGCGGCATTCACCGCCCCAGCGTGGCGTCAATCGACCATGAATTTGAATGTCGACTCCATGGCCAGTCTCAAAGCCTTGTGGAATCCTTCCTCTGCTCAGGACGCCACCTCGACTTCACTCGTTGGAACAGGTTTGGAAGAGCGTGATTTTCAAGCTGAACGTGCCCAAGGCCCTGAGCGCGCAGATCTCGTTCGGCTGTCTCCACTCGATGGGTCGTCAAGAGTCGTTTCACCTGCGCCATCGCCCACTTCGCTGCAAGACTCTCAAGACTGGCCCATGGGGCGCGCCTTGGCGCAATTGCACGGTATTTACTTGCTCGCTGAAAATGCGCAAGGCTTGATGTTGGTCGATATCCATGCCGCGCACGAGCGCATTGTTTACGAGAGGCTCAAAACTCAGTGGGATGCCAACACCCTGAGCAGTCAAACACTGCTCATTCCCGTGAGTTTTGCCGCGACCGAGGAGGAAATGGTCGTGGCCCAGGAGCATGCCCCGACCTTGTCAACATTGGGCTTGGAGGTCACGCCCCTGTCAGCCAAAACCCTGGCCATCCGTGCTGTTCCTGCGGCCTTGGGCGACGCTGATTGGGTGGCATTGGTTCGTGGCGTGTTGAGTGATTTGGCGCAGCATGAGGGCGACTGGGTGATTGAGCGCGCTCGCAATGATTTGCTGGCCAGCATGGCATGCCATTCGGCAGTGAGGGCCAATCGTCAGCTCACCCTAGGAGAGATGAACGATTTGCTGCGTCAAATGGAGGTTACCCAACGCTCGGATCAGTGCAACCATGGCCGCCCCACTTGGCACCAGTTGAGCATCAAAGCGCTGGACGCCTTGTTCATGCGAGGTCGCTGATGGTTGGGCAGGCTTTGCGCTCAGGGCTGCTCGCTTTGAGCGGGGATTGAGGACGCATGACCGCCTTGCCGCATTGGACTTGCTTGGCCTTGGTGGGACCCACCGCGTCTGGAAAGTCCAGTTTGGCCATGGCCTTGGCCAAGCGTTGGCCCATCGAAATCATCAGCATGGATTCGGCCTTGGTTTACCAAGGCATGGACATTGGGTCGGCAAAGCCTTCTGCGGCTGACTTGTCACGAGTGCCACACCATTTGATAGACATCAGGCGCTTGGATCAGGTTTACAGTGCTGCCGAGTTTGTGCGGGACGCCAACGCCTTGATGGGCGAGATTCGCGATAGGCGTCGTTTGCCGGTGTTGGTGGGCGGCACCATGCTTTACTTCAAGGCCCTGAGTGAGGGCTTGGATGAGATGCCCAAAAGTGACCCCATTGTGCGTGAAGCCCTGGCCCAAGAAGCCCAAGTGCTCGGATGGGGAGCGATGCATGAGCAACTCGCGCGAGTTGACCCCCAGACGGCCGCTCGCTTGGCGCCAGGCGACTCGCAAAGAATTTCGCGTGCCTTGGAAGTCTGGCGCATCACGGGCCAGCCCTTGTCCGCGTTTCAATCCAAGTACAAGGATTCCCATGCGCTGGGTGTACACACACAGAGTGGGGACAACCATGAGAGCGTGCAGACTCCACAGGAGTGGTGCGCGGATGGGCGCCACAATTGCGTGTCATTCGATGGCGGTGTTGTTCACCAAGCCAATGGAGGCGAGCGTTTTTTGGTGCTCTCACTCGAACCCGCCAAGAGGTCTTGGCTGCACCAGAGAATCCATGAGCGTTTTCAAGCCATGCTAGACGCCGGTTTCTTGGCCGAGGTTCAAGGTTTGGTGGCCAAGCCTCATGTGAGTGCGGATTTGCCCAGCATGAAAAGTGTGGGCTACCGACAAGCTTATGAGTTGTGGGCCACGCTCCAACAAAAATATCCTGCTGTGTCTGAGCCACTGTTGATGCCCGATATTGAGCGCGAAATGGCCTATCAGCAATTTGTGGATTTCGCTCAAACCGCCACCAGGCAATTGGCCAAGCGGCAGTTGACTTGGCTCAGAGGTTGGCCGCAGCGAAAGATCATTGACTGCGATGACCCACTAAGTCAAGAGCATGCGCTCAACTATCTCGAGCACATGAAAAAAACCGCACCCCCCTCACCATGGATCTAACAAGCATGCGCTCTTTGCCGCATCCCAATCAAATCGTGAAGCTTTTGTAGATCATGTAGGCGGCTAAAAAGACCAACAAGCTTGCAAACACGCGCTTGAGTCGTTTGACGGGCCACGTCTGCGCAGCCCGCACGCCAAATCTGGCGGTGGTACTGCTGAACATGGCGATCAGCACAAGGGCCGGCAGCCAAATGTAACCCAGCGAGTGCGCGGGCAAATTCTCCACAGACCAGCCGCTCACCGTGTAGCCTAGAGTGTTGGCCAAGGCGATGGGAAAGCCCAAAGCGGCACTGGTGGCCACCGCATTGAGCAACGGTATGTTGCAAAATAGCATGAAGGGCACGCTGATGAACCCACCTCCCGCACCCACCAGTCCGGAGAGCACCCCAATGGCCAATCCAGCAATCCAGCGCATAAAAGTCTTTGGAAACTCTCGGGTGGGTGCTGGGCGTTTGTCCAAAAACATTTGGTAGGCGGAAAAAGCGATGAAGGCAGAAAAAAACAATCCCAGATAAGCGCCTTTGATGTGGCTAAATAGCCCCATGCTGGCGATCCAACTGCCAATCACCAGGCCTGGTGAGAGTGAGCGCACGATGTCCCAGCGCACATTGCCCCGTTTGTGGTGTGCGCTCACGCTGGCGACGGAGGTGAAGACAATCGTGGCCATGGCGGTGGCGATGGCCATCTTGACGGTGAGCTCTGGCGCCACGCCATGCTGCTCGAGCATAAAGGTGAGAAACGGCACCAAAATCAAACCCCCACCAAGGCCCAATAATCCTGCTGCAAAGCCCGTCACGATCCCAAGGCAGGAGAGGGAAATCAATTCGACTAAAGAAACATCCATGGTAAAAAACTCAGAGCAAAAAGGAAGGTATGAATACGCCGGTCTACGACGTTGATCGCTCTCAATGGATAGACACGAAGGGGGTCAATAGGTGTCTGCAAAACCGCCAAGGCCGTCATCCTGAACGCAAAGGTTCAGGTGGGCGAGGTCAGACCAACGTTGGGCTCATCTGACGCGAGATGATCACGCTCATTGGACGATGTTCCAAGCCCTGGCTCATACGAGCATTGGTTCAAGGAAGTATAAAGCCTCAGAGGATTGCAGACCCTTGTAGTTTAAACGAGTTGAAGGGCCTGTGCCATTTCTCGGGGCTGCACAGGGGCAATATAAATCAAGGTGTTTGTTTGACGTCAACCCGTGCTTTGAGGAAAGCATGGGCGCCACAGGTCGAATTGGCGCAGTGAGTTCGTGATAAAGTGATTGCGAGAGATTGAACTCGGAGCACTCCAACCATGACACCCCACTGGGTTATCCCGCATCTTTTGTTGGCCAATGATGTCGCGCGTCGCGCCATGCAAGCGGGCGCTCACCCCTTTGGTGCGATTTTGGTGGCCCCAGATCAAACAACGGTACTCGATGAGCAAGGCAACTTGGATACGGTGCAGCACGCCGAATCCGTCTTGGCGGCCAGGGCTTATGCCAATTATGAGGCCGAATTTTTGTGGCAATGCACCTTGGTGACCACTGTGGAGCCCTGCGCGATGTGCTCGGGCACACAGTATTGGGCGCATATTGGTCGATTGGTGTATGGCTTGAGCGAGCGCGATCTTCTTGATTTCACGGGTAACCATTCAGAAAATCCCACCATGGACCTGAGCTCCAGAGTGGTATTGGGAAGCGGTCAAAAGCGCTTTGAAATCATTGGCCCTGTACCTGAAGTGCGACAAGAGATTGCCCAGTTGCACCAAACGTTTTGGCGAACTCGTGGGTGAGCGTCAAGATCGTGGAGAGCTCCTGCGCAGCCGGCTCAAGCGTTAGAGCAGTTGGCCATCGACCGCCAAAACTTCGTCCAAGCGCTTCAACAAGGCCTCTAGCATCGCGTTGGAAGCAGTGCTCGTCTTAGGCTCTTCGGTGGGGGGAGACGTCGGGGCATCGGCGGGAGAGGTCATATCAAAGGCAATGTTGATCGCCGCTAAAACTGCAATTCTCTCGCGGGCTTTGATTTTTCCAGCGTCACGAATTTTGCACATCGCCACGTCCACATTGCTCACCGCCGCTTGTAGACGCTCTTCTGAGCCATCAGGGCATGCCAAGGCATAGCCTTGCCCCATGATTTGGACTTCAATTTGACTCATTTGCTCTCCTTGGCGTTGACCTCTTCAGGGAGTCGATCTAAAAGTGCATCGATGCGGTGCCTGGCGGTCTCGAGTCTGCTTTTGAACTGGTCGCGCTCACGCGTCAATTGAGCGATTTGTTCGATCAACAGTGCATTGGTGCGTTGCAACTCTTCGTGTCGTAAGAGTAAGCGCTCAACGCGTTGAGCGATCTGTTCTTGCAAGGGATGGGCAGGCATGGGACTCATTTTAAAGCGCAAATTGGTGTTTTGCGCTTGTTACGGTTGGGCTTTCAAGGAAATGGCTGAAATTCAGCGCTGCGCTGCCTCAGGCGCTTGAACGCACTGGCAGCTCGGGCTCATTGGGGTGAGCGTGCTTTGCGCGCTGGGGGCTTGAGTTTCTTGGCGTAATCGCAATAAGTCGATACGCCGCAGGCCTCACACAAGGGCGTTCGCGCTTTGCAAACATAGCGGCCATGTAAAATTAACCAGTGGTGTGCGTACAGTTGGTACTCACGAGGCACGCGTTTCAAAAGCGCGTTTTCGACTTCCAGGGGGGTTTTGCCCTTGGCCAGTCCCACACGGTTGCTCACGCGAAAGATGTGGGTGTCAACGGCGATGGTGGGTTCGTTGAACGCACAGTTGAGCACCACATTGGCGGTTTTTCGCCCCACGCCTGGCAAGCTCTCGAGCTCCTCGCGAGTGCGGGGAACTTGAGACTGGAACTGGTCGATCAATATTTTTGAAGTTTGAATCAAATGCTTGGCTTTGCTTTTGTAGAGTCCGATCGTTTTGATGTGTTTCTCCAGCCGAGTCAAGCCTAGTTTGACGATTTGTTCAGGGGTATTGGCCACGCTGAACAAAACCCGGGTGGCTTTGTTCACGCTCACATCGGTGGCTTGGGCCGACATCAAAACCGCACACAAGAGTTCAAACACGCTCGTATACTCGAGCTCTGTTTGTGGGTGTGGATTGGCCGCTTGCAAGATTGCAAAAAAAGGCTCGATCTGTTGTTTGTTCATTTTTTAACCAGAGACGACGTTCTCTTATTTTTACATGCAATTTGCCAAACGTTTAGACCTCGTGGAGACTTCAGCGATTCGAGAACTGTTCAAGCTCTTGGGTCAACCCGGCATCATCAGTTTTGCTGGGGGTTTTCCTGACAGCGCCATGTTTGATGTGGAAGGCATCCAGCAAGCCAGTGAGCAAGTCTTGAGGGATGCGCCAGCCAGCGCGCTGCAGTACGGTGCGACGGAAGGTTTTCCAGCCCTGCGTGAGGAGTTGGCACACTTTCTGTCGCAAAAAGGAATTTCCAATGTGAGCGCTAACTCACTGATTGTGACCACCGGGAGTCAGCAAGCATTGGATTTGGTGGGTAAAACCATGCTGGAAGCCGGAGATGTTGCGTTGGTGGAGGCGCCGACATTTTTGGCAACCATTCAATGCTTTAAATTGTATGGGCCCCAGGTCTTGGGTGTTCCGATTGATGAACATGGGGTGAGGGTTGACCTTTTGGAAGACCTGATCATCGCTCACCGGCCTAAATTAATTTATTTGGTGCCCACGTTTGGCAATCCCAGTGGTGCCTTACTCAGCCTCGAGCGCCGCATCAAGGTGTTGGAGTTGGCGGTGCAGTACCAGACCTTGATTGTGGAGGATGACCCGTATGGGGATTTGTATTTCCATGACGAGCCACCGCCAACATTGTTGTCTCTGAGTGACCAAGTCCCTGGGAGCCGAGACTGGTTGGTTTATTGCGGAAGTTTAAGCAAGGTGCTCAGCCCAGGTTTGAGGGTGGGCTGGATGGTGGCCCCTGCCGATTTGCTCGCCAAGGCCACCATGTGCAAACAATTCAGCGATGCTCACACCTCCACATTTGCACAAGCCACTGCTGCCTCTTACTTGAAAAGCGGTCGCATGCCTCAAACCTTGAGTCATGTGCGGCAAGCGTATGGCGAGCGCGCGGTCTGTATGGGCCAGGGGCTGGTCAAACATTTTGGGTCCGCACTGTCCTTCACTCAACCCCAAGGCGGTTTATTCTTTTGGGCCAAACTGACCGGGCATCAAGGCCAACTCGCCGACGGTGTGGAGTTTGCAAAGCGTGCCATTGCCAATGGAGTGGCCTTTGTGCCTGGGGCGCCTTTTTACGCGAACAATCCGGATGCGAGTACGTTCAGGCTGTCGTTTGCCACCTCGAGCGTGAGTGTGATTGAGCAAGGTCTTGAGCGACTCGCCAAAGCGTATGGCGCTCATTCGCTTTGACCAAGATGGGCTTCATGAGTGCAATTGAATGGGATCATTTTTCCGCTGAGTCAAGCTTTTTTTTGAGGTCTGTTGGTCGCCACTCGTGAAACATGTTCACAAATGGACCAAAGTTATCCACAGAATTTGTGGGTAAGTCAGCCTTGAAAACACCAAAAGCCTTGATCTTCAATGATCCTGTCGGCGTGCTCGTTATTTAGTCTTTGGCTGAAAAAAAGGGCAATTTTTTTAGAAAATAAAAAATGTTTCACGCCAACTTCAGTGTGAATATTTTTTCTGAAATCGCTCACTGACAGGGGCAAGATGTGTTAGCTAGCCCAAGCTTTTGAGGTAATCTTTTTCCTCCATGAGGGTGTTCAATTCCTCTGGGTTGTCAATGGCGAATTTGAAAAACCAGGCCTGGCCCATTGGGTCGGCGTTCACCAGCGAGGGGTCTTGGGTGAGCATCGGATTGACTTCGGTGACCGTTCCCGACACCGGTGCAAACACATCGGATGCGGCCTTGACCGATTCAACGGCGCAGACCACCTCGTTTTGTTGGAAATGAGCCCCCACCTCAGGCAGCTGCACAAAGACCACGTCGCCCAATGTCTCTTGTGCATGCTCGGTGATTCCCACCACATGGTGATCATGTTGCGCTTGGATCCATTGGTGTTGCGCGGAAAATAAATAGCTCATGGTGTAAGTATGAAAAGGAAGGGTTGAGGGGGTTGTAGAAACACTAAAGGGGCTGGACGCTCACATGCCACTGTAGACGGGACCGCCACCGCCTTCGGGTGTGACCCAAACGATGTTTTGACTGGGGTCCTTGATGTCACAGGTCTTGCAGTGAACACAATTTTGCGCATTGATGTGCAGTTTGTGCTGGTGCTTCTCGTCTTCAATGTACTCATAAACCCCTGCAGGGCAGTAGCGTGACTCAGGACCCGCATACTTGGGCCAATTGAGTTGATCCGGCACTTTGGCATCTTTGAGTGTCAGATGAACGGGCTGATTATCCGCATGGTTGGTGTTGCTGATAAAAACACTGCTCAAGCGATCAAAACTCAATACACCATCAGGCTTGGGGTAGGCAATGGGCACACAGTCCTGGGCGGCTTTGAGCGACTCGTGATCGGCCGTTTTGCGGCGCAGTGTCCAGGGGAAATGTCCACCCAGCAAAAACTGCTCGATTCCGGTCATCAAGGTGCCAATGAACTGCCCTTTTTTGAACCATTGTTTGAAATTGCGAGCCTTGTAGAGTTCTTGATAGAGCCAACTGGCTTTGAAGTCGGCAGGATACTGCGAGAGGGTGTCATGCGTTCGACCTGCTTGCAAGGCGTCAAAGGCGGCACGAGCTGCCAGCATGCCGGTTTTGATCGCTGCGTGCGAGCCTTTGATGCGGCTG
>CAISQQ010000034.1 GCA_903887655.1 uncultured Burkholderiales bacterium | reverse complement strand
CTTTGGAGGCCGAGCGTGAGTACAAACAAAGCGAAAAAGAGGGCCATGAGATCGACCAGGGGATATTCCTCTCCCATGTGTTGGGCCACCCCGAGAGTGGACTGCATTTGTGCCAGGCCTGCTTGCTCGAGCACCCGCTCACCGCCCAGTACAAAGACGAGTTCAGTCGCCAAGGGGTGCTGAATTTGGAGGGTGTGAGCCTGGTGCGCCACGCCCGTGCCACGCATTTGACGTTTCAAAACGGTCGTTACTTGCACGCCGAGGACGACAACACCCTGGCCAACACGGAAGTGGCGGCGGATTTGGCCATTTTGGATCCGCTCACCTCGATTGCGGTCATGCGAGGCGATGTCATTGAAGAGGGCAAGTACCAGGGGCACCGAACCTTCAGCAGTGGGATCAATTTAACGCGGCTCTACAACGGCAAAATCCCCTACCTGTGGTACATCGAGCGCGACATGGGGATAGTCAACAAAATGTACCGCGGCTTGGCCACACAGGAGAACTCGGCCAATGAGATCCTGGGTCAAACCCATGAAAAGCTCTGGATCGCTGTCGTTGACCAGTTTGCCATTGGAGGGGGGTGCCAGTACTTGCTCGTGACCGACATCAACATCGCCGCGGACAATGCCTACCTCACCTTGCCCGCCAGGAAAGAGGGCATCATCCCGGGCGTGGCCAACATGAGGCTGCCGCGGTTTGTGGGCGACCGTCTGGCACGGCAAGCCATCATGATGGAAAAACGCATCGATTGCGCAAGTCCCATGGGGCGCATGATCTGTGATGAAGTGGTGCCCAGCACCGAGCTTGACCAAGTGCTCGCGCAAACCATTGACACCATCACCTCCTCGGGTGTGGTGAGTGCCTCTGGCAACCGAAAGGCCTTTCGCGTGGCCCAAGAGCCGCTGGACCTCTTTCGCCAGTACATGTCGGTGTACTGCAAGGAGCAGGCCCTGTGCCATTTCAGCCCAGCCCTCATCGGCAACTTGGAGAAGAACTGGGACGCGCACAACCGCAAACTCAAAGACAAAAAAGCCAAGCTCGAAGGGGCTCAGGGATGACTCAGCACATGACCCATCTCTTGACGCATCGCATGACCCGGCCCATGATCCAGCCCATGACCTGGCCTCAAACGCTGGCTCGGGCCATTGGGCTTGGCGCCGTGATGGTGGGTCTCTTCTTGTCTTTTACTGTGCACTCACAAACCTATCCCTCCAAAGCGGTCAAGCTCATCAACAGCTTTCCCCCGGGGGGGCCGTCGGATGTGATTTCGCGCCTCTTGGCCGAGCACCTGCAAAACGCCCTCAAGCAACCCTTTGTGGTGGAGAACCGCGTGGGCGCGGGTGGCAATTTGGGGGCGGACTATGTCGCCAAAAGCGCGCCCGACGGGCACACCATTTTGATTGGCATTGACACCACCTTCACCATCAACCCCGGGATCTACAAAAGCATTCCCTACCAGTTGAGTGACTTAAAGCCCGTGATGGTTTTGGCTTCGTCGGGTTTGCTCATGGGCGTGAACCCGAGCACCCAAATCCGCAGTGTGGGCGAGTTGCTCGCACGCGGTCGTGGCAAAGGGCTCACCTTGAGCTCCGGGAGCAACGGCAGCCCAGGGCATTTGTCAGCGGAGATTTTGGGCGACATCGCCAAAGTCAAGGTGACCCACGTGCCCTACAAGGGCAACACGCCCGCGGTGACGGCCATCTTGTCGGGCGAGGTCGACGGTGGGGTGCTGGCCAGCCCTGGCATGCTCGCGTTTGTGAAGTCCCAGCAAATCGTCCCCTTGTTCGTGACCAGCCGAAAGCGCTCTGTGTTGCTCCCCGAGGTGCCCACCAGTGCCGAGTTGGGTCTCAAAGAGATGTCGGTGGAGGTGTTCTACATCGCCATGGTGCCAGCGGCCACCCCCAGCGATGTGATGGGCGTGCTCCAGCGCAGCTTCTCCCAGATGCTCTCCCGCCCAGACATCAAATCCCTGTTAGAGTCCCAAGACTTGGTGATCGAGGGTGAGACGGGGCAGGCTGCTGCCCAGCACCTGGAGAGCCTCAGAAACCGCTACGCGCCCATCATCAAAGCCACTGGCATGCAAATCGAATGAAACGCCCCAACATCATCTTCATCGTGGCCGACGATCTCGGTTTTGCCGATCTCGGCTGCTATGGCGGGCGCCAAGCCCAGTTTGGCGACGTCTCCCCGGTGATCGACCGTTTGGCCGCCCAAGGCTTGCGACTCACCGATGGGTATGCCAACTCACCGGTGTGCTCGCCCACGCGTTTTGCGCTGATGACCGCGCGCTACCAGTACCGGCTGCGCGGCGCCGCCGATGAGCCCATCAACAGCCGCAGCAAAGGCAGCACCACCCTGGGCCTGCCCCCAGAGCACCCCACTTTGCCCTCCCTCCTCAAGGCCAGTGGCTACCACACGGCCTTGATGGGCAAGTGGCATTTGGGCTACCCCCCCACCTTCAGTCCTCTGCGATCGGGCTACGATGAGTACTTCGGCCCCATGGCCGGAGGGGTGGACTACTTCACCCATTGCGCATCGAATGGCGAGCACGATCTGTACCGCGGCGAAGAGGAGTTCAAAGAAGAGGGCTATTTGACCGACTTGCTCTCCAAAGGTGCGGTGGACTACATCGAGCGCATGGGCCAAGTGCCCCAAAACAGCCAACCCTTTTTCTTGAGCCTGCACTACACCGCGCCCCATTGGCCTTGGGAGACGCGTGACGACGAAGCCTTGGCGCAAGAGGTCAAGGACAACCTCTTTCACTTGCATGGTGGCAACATCCACACCTACCACCGCATGATTCACCACATGGACGAGGGCATCGGTTGGGTGATGCAGGCCCTCGAGCGCACCGGCCAATTGGACAACACCTTGGTGGTTTTCACGAGCGACAACGGCGGTGAGCGTTTCAGCGACAACTGGCCCTTGGTGGGGGGCAAGATGGATCTCACCGAGGGCGGGATTCGGGTGCCGTGGATTGCCCACTGGCCGGCGGTGATCAAGCCCGGTGGCGTGTCTGCGCAGCACTGCATGACCATGGATTGGTCCAGCACCTTGCTCGAACTCGGTGGAGGCGAGGCCCATCCCGACTACCCCTGGGATGGGGTGTCCTTGGTGGAGATCTTGAAAGACGCGAGCCACACGTTTGAGCGGCCCCTTTATTGGCGCATGAACCACCGCTCGCAGCGCGCGATGCGTCTTGGCGACTGGAAGTACCTGCAGGTGGACGGGCACGACTACTTGTTCAACATTGCCGTGGACGCCAGAGAGCGCGCCAACTTGGGCGCCCGAGAGCCCGAACGCTTGGAAGCCATGCGGCAGATGTGGCAGACCTGGAACGCCACCATGCCGCCGATCCCCGACGACGCCACGGTGAGTTTGGGGTATTCGGCAAAAGACATGCCGCAGCGCTGAGCCCCGGGGCCCTGAACGACGCAGGGCTCCCCTTACCAGCCCATGCTGGCACTCTCGCCCTTGAAGGGGCCGGCCAAGTCGGGGGTCACCCAACCCCCATAAAAGTCGCCCGGTTGGGGCACCACGCTGGCGCCGCCGACGCTGCACTCGAGAAAGTGGGCATAAAAGGCGAGATGATGCGCAATGGGGTGCGCGTCATCCAGGGGTTGGGGATAGCTCCAAGCGACCCGGGCCAAGCGCTTGCCTGGGCTCACCAAATCCCAGTAGTGCGCCGGACCCTTCCATTCGCAAAACGAGCCTTGAGCGGCCCACTGCAACAAGTCCAAGCGCACGCTGCTGGGGGGCAGGTAATAGGTGGGTGGGTGAGCCGTCTCGAGCACCTTCCAAGCTTGTGAGGTCCGCGCGACTTCCAGTCCTTGCCAGCTCACCACGATCTCTCGGCTCTCTGGCACCAAGGCCGGGGGGCGCGGGAAGTCCCACACCGAGACTTGTCCCGCGCTGGGGGTGTGGGCAAACGGTGGGCGGGCTTGGCCACGCCAGTGCCACTGCTCGCGAGCGTGGGCGATTTGTTCGGGTGTGGGATTCATGGGCTTGGTGGGTGAGGGGGACGACAGTGGGAGTTCTCTCGGACGAGGCAGCGGTTCATGCTAGAGCTGGTAGCCAGAGGAGCGGATCAAGGATTTGATCTTGTCGGACTGCAGGTAGTTCATGAGCGCGCTGGCCGCCGCTTGGTCTTTGCCGTTTTTCAAGACCACGGCGTCTTGAGCGATAGGGGAGTGGAGGTTTGAAGGCACCATCCAGGCCGAGCCCGTGCTGATTTTTCCCTCTTGCACCACCTGCGAGAGCGCCACAAAGCCGAGCTCGGCGTTTTCGCTCAAGACCCACTGGTGCGTTTGTGCAATGTTGTCGCCCACAATCAGCTTGCGCTCGAGAGGGACGAGCAGATCCAATTTTTTCAAGGTCTCGATGGCCGCCAAGCCGTAGGGCGCGAGTTTGGGGTTGGCGATGGCAAGCTTTTGAAAGGGCTGGGTTTTGAGAATCTGTCCTTGGGCATCGACATAGCCCGCTTTGGCGCTCCACAGGACCAATTGGCCCAGGGCATAGGTGAACTGCGTGCGCTCGACGCCGAGCCCCTCGGCGACCAATTTGCTCGGTGTGCCCTGGTCGGCTGAGAGAAGAACTTGGTAAGGGGCCCCGTTTTTGATTTGCGCGTAAAAACTGCCTGTGGCGCCATAGGACAAGATCAGCTGATGGCCGCTCTCGCGCTCAAACGATGCGGCAATGGCTTGCATGGGGCGCTGGAAATTGGAGGCCACAGCCACCATGAGAACACCCGCGCTCACGGGGGTGGCCAGGCTCGCCCAGCAGACACAGCCAGCGATCAGTGTCCAAAGCGGTTTGTGGGACCCATTGCAGGTGAAGCTCAGAGGTGTCAATGTCATGCGGCTTTTTTTCTGGGGGTTCAGGCAGTATAGCCCTTTGAAAAACTCTAGAATGAAGCGATGGATTCTTCTCCCTTAAGGCGCGCTGGCGCGATGTGCTCGCTGTCTCAAGTTCAGCGCCGTGGTGATCTGGGGCTTGAAGGGATTCAAGGGCTGGCATGGTTTCAAGGGCTCAAGGGCGATGGGCTGGTCTCTTGGTGGTTATTGCTGGTCCTGATGCTGGTCTTGATGCTGGGGTGGCCATTCGTCCTTCAGGCCAAAGAGGCCCAAGTCCTCACCGCGCACACCCGGCCCGATCAAGACCTCATCCAAGCTTGCACGCTGTGCCACGGTGCCGAAGGGCGTTCAACGCCCTACGGTTACTTTCCGCGTTTGGCCGGTAAGCCTGAGACGTATCTCTACAACCAATTGTTGAGTTTTCAAGCGGGACGACGCCACTATGCGCAGATGTCCAATTTGCTCGAGCAGGTCAATGCGCCTTATTTGCAAAAACTCGCTCACTATTTTGCAACGCAAGACCTGCCTTATCCACCCCCGCCCAAGTACCCCGATCCGCAAGCGACTTTGGACAAGGGCAGGCAGTTGGCGCTCGAGGGTCAACCCGCACGGCAACTCGCGGCCTGCACTGAGTGCCATGGCCCGTCGCTCACGGGCGGGGTGTCTGGCAGCATTCCGGGCCTCTTGGGTTTGCCGCGCGACTACGTGATGGGTCAGTTGGGGGCGTGGAGAAACAACAATCGCCAAGCCCAAGCCCCCGACTGCATGGCGCAAGTGGCCAAAGCGCTCACGCTCGAGGAGGTCAGTGCCGTGAGCGCGTGGCTCTCCAGCCAGCCTTGGCCAAAAGCGGGCCCTGCCACTGCGAAAGCGTTGCAGACCCGCGCTTCTTCTGAGTCGCTGGCCAAGCGTTGCGGCAGTGCACGTGCCGCTTCGAGCCCTACTGCCGTGGGTGAAGAGTCCAGAGCGTCAAAAGGGTTAAAAGAGTTAAAAGGGTCAAAAGAGTCGAGCGAGCAAGAAGGGCAGCCAGGCTCCGAGCTCACCGATACCGAGCGTCGGGGTCGCTACCTCACCTTGATTGGCAACTGCCAGGCCTGCCACACGGCCCCGGGCGGCGTTGCCATGGCGGGGGGTAAAGCCATTGAGACGCCGTTTGGTCGGGTCTATTCCTCCAACCTGACCCCACACGCCAGCACGGGGCTTGGTGGCTGGAGTGCGCAGGACTTTTGGCAGGCGCTCCACGAAGGACGCTCGAAGAATGGTCGCCACTTGTTGCCGGCTTTTCCCTACACCGAGCTCACCTTGGTGAGTCGGGCAGACTCGGATGCCATGTTCGCGTACTTGCAAACGCTTGCCCCTCAGAACGCCTTGACGCCGGCCCACACGCTTCGGTGGCCGTTCAACACAGCGTGGGGGCTCAGGCTTTGGCGAACGTTTTACTTTCAACCCCGTGACTACGCCGTCGACGCGGCACAAAGCCAGGACTGGAACCGCGGGGCCTATTTGGTGAACGGGCTCATGCATTGCGGCGCCTGTCACACCCCCAGAAACGCCCTGGGTGCGAGCCGTTCTGACGCCGTCCTGGGCGGCGCGCCATTGGTTGCTCAGGGCGGCTGGTATGCGCCCAGCTTGATGAACCCCCAAGACGGCGGCGTGCAAAACTGGTCAACGCCGCAAGTTCAGCATCTTTTAAGGCAGGGCATCACCCCGCAAGGCTATGTGTCGGGTCCGATGGCCGAGGTGGTGTTCAAGGGCGGACAGTACTTGAGCGACGCGGACGCCTTGGCCGTGTCCGTTTACTTGCGCTCGCTCAAAGGCCCAACGCCCGTGAAGCGCGATCAGGCCCAGGCGCTCGAGCCCAGTGCAAAAGAGCACCAAGCGGGTCAAGCCCTTTATGAAAAACATTGTGCGGGTTGTCACGGCAAGGATGGCGCTGGGCGAGGGCGGCTTTACCCGAGCCTTGTTGACAACCGACACGTGACTTCGAGTCAGATCAACAACCTGGTGCTCACGGTCATGCGGGGTGGCATCCCACCCACCACCCGCGCCCATTCTGATCCCCTGGGGATGCCGCCATTTCGCGCCATCTTGAGTGATTCAGAGCTCGCGCAAGTGTTGACCTTCATGCGAAGCGCCTGGGGGCACCACGCACCCAGCGTCTCGAGCTTGGAGGTGATGCAAGTGGTGGGCCCGGGTCCATAGGGGTCAAAGACCCTCGCGGCGTTGGTCATCGGTTAACACGATCCCACGATCTCACGATCTCACGATCCCACCTCGCTTGCCTTTTTGTATTTTTAGCCCACGGCTCTGTTCAGGATGCCAAACTTGTGTTAAATTAGTTGATCAGTGAATCGTTGTTTTATCTGTGAAACGAAAAGGTGGACTTGGTATGAGTTCTGGTGATGTTGAACCTTCCAATGCGACGTGGCATGACGTGTGTGCGGTGGGCGAGCTCGATGCTGAGTTTCCCTTGGGTGTGGACATTGAGGGCCAGCGCGTGGGGGTCTTTAAAGTGGGTGAAGCCGTGCATGCGCTTGAAGACATCTGCCCCCACGCCTATGCATTGCTCTCGCAGGGTTACCAAGACAACGGCCAAATCGAGTGCCCCCTGCACGGCGCTTTGTTTGAGATCGCTTCAGGCAAGAGTTTGAACGACATCGGGCAGCGCGATTTGAGTTGCCACCGCGTGAAACTCGAGCACGGGCGGGTCTTCATTCAACTCACCCCCGTTTGATCTCCAGAGGCTATTGAACTTGAACACCCCCACCCCCGAGCCGTCGAGTCAAGTCTCTCACCCCGCCATTGAGTTCAAAGGGGTTGAGAAACGCTTCACCTCCAAAGTGGGCCAGGTGACGGCCGTTCAAAACATCAACACCCGCATTGAAGTCGGTGAAGTGGTCTCCATCATTGGGCCCTCGGGTTGCGGCAAAAGCACGCTCTTGAACATGGGCTCGGGCCTGTCTTCACCCACCCAAGGCGAGGTGTATGTGGATGGTGAGCGCGTGAGTG
>CAISQQ010000033.1 GCA_903887655.1 uncultured Burkholderiales bacterium | reverse complement strand
GACCCCTTTCTGGTGCCGTTTGGCCCTGTTTACAAGGAGATTGTTGTGTTTTTATCCTCTGCTTATGCGCAAGCCGCTCCTGCGGCTGCCGCGTCCACTGATTTAAGCTCCTCACTGATGAGCATGTTGCCCTTGGTGTTGATGTTTGGCGTGCTTTACTTTGTGATGATTCGGCCTCAAATGAAACGCCAAAAAGAGCACAAAGCCATGCTCGACGCCTTGGCCAAAGGCGATGAAGTCTCGACGGCGGGTGGCTTTTTGGGCAAAGTCACCCAAATCAACGACAGTTTTGTGAGCCTAGAGATCGCCCGTGGCGTGGAGATCCAGTTGCAGCGCTCGGCCATCACCCAAATTTTGCCCAAAGGGTCGGTCAAAACCGTTTCATAAGACCGTTGGATGAACGTGCGGCGAGCGCGGCATCGGACGCGTCGCTGCCAATACCTGGCCCTGGATGGGGTGGCAAAGACTGGCGACCCCCTGAGAGATCGAGCCGCCCGCTCATACCGCGCCCTTGAAGCCCCTTGAAGAGCCGTGAAGGTCTTTGAACAATGCTCAAGGCCTTTGATTTGGGACCCGCGTGTCCTGTCCTTTGACTGAATTTGCCATGAACCGTTACGCCATTTGGAAATACCTCACGATCGCCTTGGCCCTTGTGGTGGGTGGCCTGTACACCTTGCCCAATTTCTTTGGCGAGGCGCCAGCGGTTCAAATATCGAGCGCCAAGCCTTCACGCCCTTTGCCCCTGGAGCTGCCCACCGCGGTGGAGATGGCACTTGCCAAAGCGGGCTTGAGCGCGCAAGCGAGCAGTTTTGACACCAAGAGCTTGAAGGTGCGAATGGCCAGCAACGGCGATCAACTCAAAGCCAAGGACGCGATCGAGAAGGCGCTCAACCCCAACGCCGGCAATCCGGACTACGTGGTGGCACTCAATTTGGTCTCACGCTCGCCCGCCTGGCTCACCGCGCTCAATGCCTCTCCCATGTACTTGGGGCTTGATTTGCGCGGCGGTGTGCATTTCATGCTGCAAGTGGACATGCAGGCAGCCCTCACCAAAAAAGCCGAGGCCTTCGGGGGGGACTTGCGCACGGCTTTTCGTGAAAACAATATTCGACACGCCGGCATCAACCGCAATGCTCAAACCCTTGAGGTGGCATTCAATGACGTGAGTGCCTTGCAAGCGGCCACCCGCATGGTGCAAGACCAGTGGACCGACTTCAGCGCTCAAAGTGCCCAACAAGGCGACCACTGGCTGCTCACCTTGGTCTTGAAGCCGGAGGCGGCGCGGCGCGTGCAACAACAAGCTCTGAAGCAAAACATCACCACCTTGCACAACCGCATCAACGAGTTGGGAGTCGCCGAGCCCGTCATCCAGCAGCAAGGCCTGGACCGCATTGTGGTGCAACTCCCCGGTGTGCAAGACACCGCCAAGGCCAAAGACATCTTGGGTCGAACGGCCACCTTGGAAGTGCGCATGGTCGACGACAGCAGCGAGGCCAAATCGGCCGAGTTGAGTCCAAGCGGGGTGGTGCCCTTTGGCGACGAGCGTTTTGCCGAGCGCAGCGGACAAGCCGTGATCGTCAAAAAACAAGTGCTCCTCACCGGTGAGAATTTGACCGATGCCCAGCCCGGGTTTGACAACCAGACCCAAGAAGCGGCCGTGCATTTGACCTTGGACGCCAAGGGCGCACGGATCTTTCGCGATGTGACACGCGACAACGTTGGCAAACGCATGGCGATTTTGCTCTTTGAAAAAGGCAAGGGTGAAGTCGTCACCGACCCCGTGATCCGGTCTGAAATTGGTGGCGGTCGGGTTCAAATTTCGGGTCGCATGACCCCCCAAGAAGCCAACGATGTGGCGCTCTTACTCAGAGCGGGGTCACTGGCTGCGCCCATGGAGATCATTGAAGAGCGCAGCATCGGCCCGAGCCTGGGCGCCGAAAACATTGCCAAAGGGTTTGACAGCGTGACCTGGGGCTTTGTGGGTGTGGCCTCCTTCATGATCCTTTACTACTTGTTTTTTGGCCTCGTCTCGAGCGTTTCGCTGGCGGTGAATTTGCTGCTCTTGGTGGCGGTGCTCTCGATGCTCCAAGCCACCTTGACACTGCCGGGCATGGCCGCCATGGCCTTGGTGCTGGGGATGGCGATCGATGCCAATGTGCTGATCAACGAGCGGGTGCGCGAGGAGTTGCGCGCGGGTGTGGCACCTCAAGCGGCCATCCACGCGGGTTATGACCGCGCTTGGGCGACGATTTTGGACTCCAATGTGACCACTTTGATTGCCGGCTTGGCGCTGTTGGCCTTTGGCTCTGGGCCGGTGCGTGGCTTTGCCGTGGTGCACTGCTTAGGCATCATGACCAGCATGTTTTCGTCGGTGTTTTTCTCGCGCGGCTTGATCAATTTGTGGTACGGGCGTCAAAAGAAACTCCTCAGCGTCTCCATAGGCACCGTCTGGCGCCCCACTGCGCTCGAGCCCCAAGAGACCAACCGCGTTGAGGCGCAATAAGGAAAGCACCATGGAATTTTTTAGAATTCGTCGCGACATCCCCTTCATGCGCCATGCGCTGGCATTCAACGCCGTGTCGTTGATCACCTTCTTGGCCGCTGTCTTTTTTCTGTTCACCCAGGGTCTCAATCTCTCGGTCGAGTTCACCGGCGGGACGTTGATGGAGGTGAACTACCCACACGCGGTTGACCTCGATGCGGCGCGTGGCGCCATCCAAAGCTTGGGGCTCAAGGACGTTCAGGTGCAAAATTTCGGTTCTGCCCAAGACATCTTGGTGCGCCTGCCCGCGAGCAAAGGAGGCTCAGCGTCGCGTCAAAATGACCAAGTCTTTGCCGCACTCCAAGGCGCCGACAACAGCGCTGAGTTGCGCCGCACCGAGTTTGTGGGCCCGCAAGTGGGGGATGAGTTGGCCATCGACGGCTTGAAGGCCTTGGCCTTTGTGGTGGCGGGCATCATGCTTTACTTGGCGATTCGATTTGAGTGGAAGTTTTCAGTGGCGGCGATCGTGGCCAATTTGCACGATGTCATCATTATTTTGGGCTTTTTCGCGTTTTTTCAGTGGGAGTTTTCTCTGCCGGTGCTCGCTGCGGTGTTGGCCGTTCTAGGCTACTCGGTCAACGAGTCGGTGGTGATTTTTGACCGGATCCGGGAGAACTTTCGCCGCTACAGAAAGCTCACCACCATCCAAGTCATCGACAACGCCATCACCTCCACCATGAGTCGAACCATCATCACCCATGGTTGCACCCAACTCATGGTGCTCTCGATGTTGCTCTTTGGCGGACCGAGCCTGCATTACTTTGCATTGGCCTTGACCATTGGGATCTTGTTTGGCATTTATTCATCGGTGTTTGTTGCCGCCGCCATTGCCATGTGGCTGGGCATTGAGCGAGAAGATTTGATGAAGGGCGGCGGACCCAAGGCGGGAGACCCAGAGGATCCGAACTCGGGCGCTGTCGTCTAAAGCCTATCCTCAAAAGCGCCCACCCCCCTGTGCGCGGGGTCAGGGCTGCTCACGGGTCACGGCTCAATGAGCGATGCGCTCGCTGTCGTCGTCACACAACTCGTCAAGGATCAGGGCATCGGGCTCGATGCCCGCACTCCAGTACACCATCAAGACGATGATTTTCAAGTCATCAATGCTCACCGGCCGTCCAGGCACCGCCATGGCCCGGTCCACCACGATTTCTCGCATGGTCGCGGGCAACACACCCGCGGTCTCCAAAAAACTCACAAATCCCAAACTCTGTGCGCCCAGGTGGTCTTGCTCGGCAACAGAATACACCCTCAAGCTGGTGGGGGACTGGGGTTTGGAGGTGCTTTGCAAGGCGCTCGGGGGCCCGGTTTGATCGTCCGTCGACCAATCGAGCGTCGAGGTCGACTGATCCTGGCCCTCACCCACGATTTGCGTGTTGTGGGCCACCAGATTCAACCCCGCCAACCAGTTCAAGGCTTGTGCAATCTCTTCGGGGTCAAAACCCACGGCAGACAGTTTGCGTCCCAAATGATCGAGCTGGGGGCAAGCATCGGCTTGCCAGTAGTTTTCGTAGACATAAACGAGTACTTCAAACATGACCTCAATATACCTCTTTTTTTCCCATTTTTAACATTTTGAGTTTTGATTTTTACCCATGGGAGCGATGGGCAAGGGTTGTTGTCTGGGCGCTGAAGACTGACTATTTTTACGGGGCGGTGGTGTCAGGCCCATGACAGCGATCCAAAAAAACAGGACAATGTTGCCCATGGCTTTGTTATCCATTCTTTGTTACCCCGACGCTCGCTTGCACACCGTGGCCAAGCCCGTGAGTGCCTTTGATCGCGACTTGGAAGTCTTGGCCCAAGACATGCTCGAGACCATGTACGACTCCAATGGCATTGGCCTGGCCGCCACCCAAGTGGACGTTCACCAGCGCTTGATCGTCATGGACACCTCCGAGGAGCGCAACGCACCCTTGGTCTTGATCAACCCCGAGCTCATCGAAAAAAGCGAAGAGACCCTGATTGCCGAAGAAGGTTGTTTGTCGGTCCCCGGTATCTTTGATGGGGTTGAGCGCGCCAAGGAAATTCGCGTGAGCTACCTCGACCTCCAAGGCCAGCGCCAAAGTTTGCACGCCAGCGACTTGCAAGCCGTTTGTATCCAGCACGAGATGGACCATTTGATGGGCCGTGTCTTTGTCGAGTATTTGTCCTTTCTGAAACGCTCTAGAATCAAATCCAAGTTCCTCAAAGCCCAGCGGCAAAACAGCCGCGATTGAGGTGCTGGGGACGAGCGAGCCACTGAGCGTTGAAAGCTTGGGGGTTGGCACGGCGAGCACGACAGACCCGAGCGCTTTTACCTCTCCTT
>CAISQQ010000032.1 GCA_903887655.1 uncultured Burkholderiales bacterium | reverse complement strand
TGAGCAAGGTGCTGGACGCATCGATGCCCGACAAATGCCCAAGCACCCACAAAAGCCACACCACAGTGCCCAGCATGGGGAAACCCAAGGCCCGGCGCAGGGTCTCCATCCAAGGGCCAGGCTTGGGAATGAACCTGGCCGTTTGGGGCACCAAGCCCAGCAGTAAGATGGGTAAGGACAAGCCCAGCCCAAGGCTTGCAAAGATGCTCATCCCTTGCCAAGTGGGGAGTCCAAAAGCCAAACCGACGGATGCGCCCATGAAGGGGGCTGTGCAAGGCGACGCCACAGCAACGGCCAAAACACCGCTGCCAAACGAGTCAAACCAAGCGTGACGCGACTGGAAATTGCCGGCCAAGGACTGCACTTGTGTCCCCACTTCAAAAAGACCCCACAAGTTCAATGCAATCAGGGTGAAGAGGGCGGCCAAACTCGCGATCACCCAAGGGCTTTGCAATTGAAACCCCCAGCCGACTTGCTGACCAGCGGCGCGAAGCCCAAAGACCAGACCACCCAAGGCCAACATGGACAACACCACCCCAGCGGTGAACAAGATGCTGGCGTTCAAGTGCGCTTTGGGGTTGTCACTCGCACGTGTATAGGCCATGGCTTTTAACGCCAACACGGGCAACACACAGGGCATGAGGTTGAGAATGAGACCGCCCAAAAGCGCTGCCAACAAGGCCCCCAGAAAAAGTGAGGGCGTGGTCTGCGTCTGAGTCACCGAGGATGGGGTGGCGCTCAATGGCGAAGACCCAGCGCTCGCAGGGCTTGTGAGCGTGTCGCTGCCAAGGCTGGCATTCGGCACGGGCTCGGGCAGCTCTGGCCAAGCCCCTGACATGCTCACGGGGACCGAGTAACTCACGGGTGGTTGGGACTTGGGGCGAGGGTTTTCAATGAGTAAAAGTGTCCAGTTTTTAGGTTCACTCGAGCGCATCTCGTGCACGGGCAAAATGGCCTGCAAGAGCCCATTGTTCCAGGTGAGGGAAGCGCCCTTGGCCTGTTCGCCCCGGGCATCGATCAATTCGCTCTCTTGGGCCAAAACTTCAAACTGCCGGCCAATCGCAGTGGTCGGTAAGCCCGAGATGCTGATGTCGAGCAAGCCCGCTTTGTTCGCTGTGGGCAGTGCTCGGGCCTGAGCTTGAAAGTTCGTGCCTTGGAGGGGCTGCTGAGCAATCACCCCTTCAAATGCCGATCGGTGTTGGCCCAATGAGGCGTGGGTGCTGAGCGTGAGCGAGAGATCGCCCTCTTGAGGGATGCACTCGTTTTGACAAACTAGCCAACTGGCATGAACTGAGAAGTTCAATGTGTCGGCCAACTTCAGGGAGACGTCTTGGAGCTTTAGGGGAGCGAGCAGCAAGGTGTCATTTTCAAATCCCAGGTTGGTGAGCTCGCCGACTTGAATTTTTTCAGGCAAGGGCCAAATCACCTCGCCCACCGAAAATCCTGGCGGGAGTTTCCAATTCAAGTGGGTGGGCAGTCCAGTGTCTCCTGGGTTTTTCCAGTAGGTGTGCCAGCCCTTTGCATGGTGGAGTGCAACCCCGAGCCACATCGATTGGCCGCTTGCCAAGCCCTGTGGGGCATAGGCCTGCAATTGGGCTTGCACTTGATCGGTTTTATAGAGAGACGCGTCGCGACCCAACTGCAAGGGGGTGCTTTGGCCCCATGCT
>CAISQQ010000031.1 GCA_903887655.1 uncultured Burkholderiales bacterium | reverse complement strand
GTTTAAAAGTTACTGTTTTTAGAAGTAACCAATCACAATGACTGTTTATTCATTGCGAAACCCAGTGGCCTGGGGTTTGTTGTGGCGTTGATGTTTAATTGGGATTGATCAATCGCTCAATCGGCTAAAGTCGCTTGAATCCAGTGAAGTCATGCCTTGAAATAAGGCGTTGAGTAATAGATGGCAGCCCCAACAAGTAACACCAAGATCGTGGCTTTTTGCCATCGATCACGCACCTTCAAGCTTTGAACTTCAGACTTGAGGAGACTTTGTTGATCGGCCAAATGACTGATTTTGAGATTCAAGCCCTCGAGTTGTTGTTGCAGTTTTTTGATGCTGACCAAAGCGTTTGCCAACTGGACTTCAACTTCAGCGGGGCTCGTGGCCTCAACTGAGGACGCGGGGATATCTTCAGCTTCCTTTGAGGTCATGAAATTGCGAGCTTTGTCGAGTACTTTGGGCGCATGTTCCATGACGCTGCCCCAAGGGATATTTTTAAGTGCTTTAAGCCATGGAGTGGACATAGATTTTCTTTGAAAAGATGAAAAATTGTCGGTTTGATCTTGTGTTGTGTAGAAGCAATACCATCCTATTATCCAATAAACGAATGGTCTCCACTACACTGAGGCCAACAGGGTGTCTGAAATGCCAGTGCTCAACTGAAGTTTTATAGGCTTATGTGTGATCAGTGCTGTTTCGGTGAGCAATCTTGACATGGAAAAAGTCTGGGTGGGCCACGAAGGTCCAAGTATGAAAGATGTGAAATGAAATTGGTTCGTGAAGTGCTTTTTAATGTGTTTGGGTTTGATCACTTCAGGGGGGTTCAAGAGTCGATTGTTGAGCATATTGTTGCTGGTGGGGACGCTTTGGTGCTCATGCCCACGGGCGCTGGGAAATCCTTGTGTTATCAAATTCCCTCATTGGTTCGCAAGGGCGTTGGTGTGGTGGTTTCACCCTTGATCGCATTGATGCAAGACCAAGTGGATGCCTTGACCCAACTGGGTGTGAAAGCTTCTTTTTTGAATTCCAGCTTGGACGCGGAGGCCTCTAGAGCTGTCACCCAGCAGTTGTTGGCGGGGGCTTTGGATCTGATCTATGTGGCGCCCGAAAGGTTACTGAGCCCGAGTTTTTTGGAGATGTTGGATCGCTTGAATTCAGGCTCTCGTATTGCACTCTTTGCCATTGATGAAGCCCACTGCGTGTCCCAATGGGGGCATGACTTTCGACCCGAATATCGACAGCTGACTGTATTGAAAGAGCGTTTCCCGGGTGTTCCACGGGTTGCGTTGACCGCCACGGCTGACGCACCCACGCGGGCTGAAATTGTCGAGCGTTTATCGCTGGAGAACGCAGAGCAGTTCGTCTCGAGTTTTGATCGACCCAATATCCGCTACCGGGTCGCGCAAAAGGATGGTGCCAAACAGCAGTTGGAGCATTTTTTAGAATCTGAACACGCCAATGACTCAGGCATTGTCTATTGTTTGTCCCGTAAAAGCGTTGAAGAGACGGCCGAGTGGCTGAAATCGCGAGGTTGGGATGCCATGCCTTACCACGCTGGACTCAGCAATGAGACACGCAACGCCAATCAACGGCGATTTCTTCGCGAAGAAGGCGTCATCATGGTGGCGACTGTTGCGTTTGGCATGGGGATCGATAAGCCCAATGTGCGCTTCGTCGCCCACTTGGATCTGCCCAAAAGCATGGAAGGCTACTACCAAGAAACGGGGCGAGCCGGTCGTGATGGTTTGGCCGCGAATGCTTTTATGGTCTACGGCTTTGGTGATGTGGTGAATTTGCGCAAGATGGTCGATTCTGGCGAGGCCTCTGAGGATAGAAAACGCGTGGAGCGACAAAAGCTCAATGCCTTGCTTGGTTTTTGTGAATCCACCACTTGTCGCCACCAAGGCATCTTGCGCTACTTCGGAGAGAGCCACCCGGGAGGCTGCGCCAACTGCGATAACTGTTTGGAGCCGGTCGAGACTTGGGATGCCACCCTGGAAGCACAAAAGGCGTTGTCTTGTGTTTACCGCACAGGCCAGCGCTTTGGGGTCACGCATTTGATCGATGTGCTCCTGGGCAAACTCACCCCCTCCATCACCCAGTTCCAGCACGACAAGGTGAGCACGTTTGGCATCGGGGCCGATCGCACCCAGGCGCAGTGGAGCAGTATTTATCGCCAATTGGTCGCTGGCGGCTATCTGGAGTCCGATATGGCGAGGTATGGGGGTCTCACCTTGGTCGATGAAGTGGCGCGACCTGTCCTCAAAGGCGAGCAGGTCGTCTGGATGAGAAAAGACGCGGGCTACGCCAAAAGTAAGGTGGCGCCATCAGGATTCAACAAGGTTTCCGCTCGTTCATTTGAAGATCCGACAGAAGAAGCCTTGTGGCAAAAACTCAAAGCCAAACGCAGCGAACTCGCCAAAGAGCAGGGTGTACCGCCGTATCTCATTTTTCATGACAGCACTTTGCAAGAGATGATGGACATCCAGCCTAAAAATTTGGGGCAATTCAAAGGCATCAGCGGTGTTGGGCAGACCAAATTGGAACGCTATGGCGAGCAGTTTATAGGCGTTTTTTTGGAGAACGCTTGATTTTTGTGGGGTTGGACAGGTCCCTTGCTGCAATACCCAGACCCTTGCCGACTGAAGCCATGGATTCCATTTTGATGATGCGCTTGTCCGTAAAGAGCGGGAGCTTTTGCAATTCATCGATCAATTCTTTGGACTGTGACATCCCGCCAGTCAGGTAAACGACATCGGGTTCGACCTTGGCAATGCGGATACTTTCGAGAACCACATCCACGATGTGTTTGATGGGACGCGCCAAATAGCCCAAGAAGTGAGGGTGCTCGGTGCTCACTTTGAAGCCTGGTTCAATGAAGGAGAGGTCGTTGGTAAAGCTCTTTTGATTGGAGATGCCAATCTTGAGTCTTTCAGATTCAATCAGCAACTTGTGTTGGAGTTGCAACTCCTGGGTGATCAACAGTCGCTTTAAGAGCTCAGGCTGTTGGGCGTCTTTCATCAACTGGGTGATTTCGTAGTTGGATTGCCTGAATTTGATTTGTGCGGGCAAGTCGCGGGTGGAAATGGCATCGAGAAACGGCTGCACAGGAACAGGCAGCTTGTTTTTTAAGAATGTGCCCTTGCCAAAAGACGGCATCAAAGCGGACCAGGCAATACTCTGGTCAAAATCTGTACCCCCAATCCTCGCCCCCACATTCGATAGAACTTCTCTTTTTTGGTGTTGGGCATCGATTTGGATCACCGAGCAGTCTGTGGTTCCACCGCCGATATCAATGATGAGAATGTTTTGTGGGACTTCGGTGTGGTCTTGCAGAGTCAACGCGGCAGCTTGGGGTTCAAAGTAAAAGTGGATGTCCTCAAAGCCAGAGAGGATAGAGGCGCTGCGCATGAGTTCAAGCGCCTGCTGATTGCCCACCTCACCCCTTGTGCCGTGGTAGTTGATGGGTCGGCCTAAAACAATGCCCTTGAATTCTCGAGAAAAGAAGCTTTCCGATTGCTCTTTAATATGGGTGAGAATACTCGCGATGATTTTGATGAAAAACTCTTGGTATTCCTTTTTTAAGTCGGCGCCCAAGAACGTTTTGGGAGACCTGAGGTAAAAGCCCCCCAGTGGATCCTCGGCATAAGCGTGAATGGCCTCTTGTCCAAAAAGAAACGACGTGTTGGTGTTCAAAGCTGAGAAAAATGTTTGATTCCAATATTTCGCATCGGCTTGTTCAGACAGTTCACGCTGCATGGACGCGATCACAGAGTTCCTGATGGATGACTCGCTAGCAAGTGGTCGAATGAACTGGAGTTGCTTTTCGCGGTATTGGTTCTTTGCTTGACGGAAGGCGTCGAGTTGTTTTTCAAAAAGAGACGCGGGCTGTTCATCCATCCCCTGGTCGTCTTGATCGATGTTAGAGAGTGTGGCCGTGGTCAGTGGCTGAAGCTGCTCGATTCGGTTGGATTTTTTGTCGGGAGCGTGCGCGCGAGGCTTGTGGTTGGCATCAAAATTGGCCAAGATGCTCTCGAGCTCTAGCTGGTCTACATTGAAACGTCTTTTTTCTTCTGCAATCGACTGTTGAACTCGCTTTTCAAGCTCCGTTACGTCGATATCTTGAACATTGTCCACTACCCTGGGAACAAATAGAACCGTGGGCAAAATAATTTGGCCGTTTTCTAGCGGTACAAATTGAAGTTCGCCTTGGCTGTCATGCGCACAAGCCACGCACTTGGAGGTCCCAAAATCGACGCCCAAATAATTCATTGAACTGCCCTGGTGAAAAATGGT
>CAISQQ010000030.1 GCA_903887655.1 uncultured Burkholderiales bacterium | reverse complement strand
ACCTTGATGACTTTGATTTTAAATTTAGTACGCTAGTAAAGGAGTATTTTCAATTTCAAAAATTGGCCGAAATATTTAAATAGGAGGCTTTTCTTGAACGATATGGATCAATAAAAACTGGCTCTTCATTATCAATGGGGGACAAAGGTTTTTATTAAACTTGTTGGTACCAACAACATGTTCAATAGAGGTAATACCAATGTTCCATATTGACTCTATATTAAGCCTTTCTTTTCTGGGCACCTTGCTCTTTCGTTGGCGAAAATATTTATTTATTTTAGCTGCTCGAAAAGATGCACAGTCAGATTTCTAAAAAATGAAGCATTAAATTGTTTTAAGATGTGGCATGATCCGCAAAACATTGCCTCGGTCAATGGCCATCCTCTCTTCAGGGGAGAAGTTTCTGGCGGCCAGACCCTCGCGTTCATCGGACGCACTGCGGTAAGGAAAATCACTACCAAAAAGAATGTGAGAGGAGGGTACGATCGCTCTGAGTGCTGCGATGGCGCCCTCGTGGTTGCCTTGTGCTGTGTCATAGTAAAAGCGCTGTACTTCGGCCAATACCCCGTTGGGTAGTACTTTTTTGGCGGCCTCTTTCATGTCAAGCTCTTGCCTGGTAAAGCGGCTCCAAAGAAAAGGCATGGTGCCACCGCTGTGGGACCAGATCCAGTTGATGTTGGGGAACTTGTTGGCCGCTCCTCCGTATAGCATGCTTGCAATGGTACGAGACGTGTCGGTGGCGTACTCAATCACAGCAGGAGGTATAAAGTCAGCCGATGGATTTTTGCAGCAATTTGCAAGCAGTGGGTGTACATAGATGGTGGCACGTCTGCGGTTGAGCTCCTCCCAAATTGGCCAAAAGTGTTGGTCACCCAAATACTTGTCGCCATAACCGGTCATGAGACCAATACCATCGGCATTCAATGTGTCCATGGCATATTCAATTTCTTTCATGGCACCTTCGGTGTCCATCAAAGGCAGTGCGGCAAAGGAGCCAAAACGACCCGGGTGGTCGCGTCCCAGTTGGGCGGCGTATTCATTGGCTTCACGTGCCATGCGGCGATTAAGTTCAATACTGTTAAAGTTTGCGCCAGGGACAGGCAAGGAGAGTACTGAGGTCGCAATGCCGTTGAGGTCCATGTCGTCAAGTGACTTTTGTGGTGACCATGGAGGCGCGGAAGGGCCATTGTATTTTTTGAGTTCAACCAAATAGTTTGGGGTGTACAAGTGGTGATGAATGTCAATGCGGTAGGGTTTACCTACAGCCGCACTTGGCGTCTGTGCATGGGCGGTGAGACCGGTGCTGGCCAGCAGGCCAGTGCCCACGCCAGAGAGTCCCGCCGCAGCGCCCAAGGATCCCAGACCACTTAAGAATCCACGCCGGCCAGCATTAGGTTGCTGGCAAGCGTCTGGGAAAGATGACAAAAGGCCAGATTTGTTGTTATTGCAGGTGCATTGATAAGGCTTCATCTGGGTCATATCCTTTGAGGTCTTGTTATTCGAGTTGAAATCAAAAAAGTTTTCGTCTTTCGTGGATGCGGTAACAGCTTACAGCCAAGATTGGATTTTGCCAAGCGAGGATTCACCATTGTTTCATGATGCTTTCATTGTCTCTCATTTGCGTCGTAGGTGTGCTCTCATTGACCAAACTCCCTCGGTTCACAAGACCACAGCTGATGGACAAGATGAATTGAATGATATTTTTGGGGTTTAGGAATTTCGAGAATTGCAGACTGCGCGTCTTGGCACACTGTGGTT
>CAISQQ010000029.1 GCA_903887655.1 uncultured Burkholderiales bacterium | reverse complement strand
TCCAGGTTTTCAATCGAGCAGACGATGATGCAGTTGTCCGCCTTGTCGCGCACCACTTCCATCTCGTACTCTTTCCACCCCAAGAGCGACTCTTCAATCAAGAGCTCATGGGTGGGCGAGGCCTCCAAGCCGCGCTTACAAATCGTCTCAAACTCTTCCGCGTTGTAGGCAATGCCCCCGCCGGTGCCGCCAAGGGTGAAGCTCGGACGGATGACGGCGGGAAAACCCAGGCCTTTTTGCACGCCCCAGGCCTCGTCCAAACTGTGAGCAATGCCCGATTTGGCCGAACCCAGACCAATGCGGGTCATCGCGTCCTTGAACTTCAAGCGGTCTTCGGCCATGTCGATGGCCTCGGGGGTGGCGCCAATCAACTCCACCTTGAAGCGTTCGAGCACACCGTGGTGCCACAAATCGAGGGCGCAATTGAGTGCGGTCTGTCCGCCCATGGTGGGAAGAATGGCATCGGGGCGCTCGCGCTCGATGATCTTCTCCACCGTCTGCCAGGTGATGGGCTCGATGTAGGTGACGTCGGCCGTGGCCGGGTCGGTCATGATGGTGGCTGGATTGGAGTTGATCAAAATCACCCGGTAGCCCTCTTCTCTGAGGGCCTTGCACGCTTGCACGCCTGAGTAATCAAACTCACACGCTTGTCCGATGATGATGGGGCCAGCCCCGATGATCAAAATACTCTTGAGGTCTAGGCGCTTAGGCATGGGGGTGGGTCTCCATCAAGTGGATGAAGCGATCAAAAAGGTAGGCGATGTCTTGTGGCCCGGGCGAGGCCTCGGGGTGGCCTTGAAAAGAAAAGGCGGGGCAGTCAACTCTCTCGAGTCCTTGCAAGGAGCCATCGAACAAGGAGACGTGGGTGGCTCGCAAGTGCGCGGGCAGACTCTCTGGGTTCACGGCAAAGCCATGGTTTTGAGAGGTGATGCACACGCGACCGCTGTCAAGGTCCTTGACCGGATGGTTGGCGCCGTGGTGGCCAAACTTCATCTTGAACGTCTTGGCGCCACTGGCCAAGGCCATGATTTGGTGGCCCAAACATATGCCAAAGAGCGGCACTTTGCGCGCCATGAACTCGCGCGCTGCGTCAATCGCATAGCCACACGGCTCGGGGTCTCCAGGGCCGTTGGAGAGAAAAACGCCCTGGGGTGACAGGGCCAACACCTCGGCCACCGGGGTTTTGGCGCTCACCACCGTGATCTTGGCGCCCCTGGCGTGGAGCATGCGCAAAATGTTGTGCTTGACCCCAAAATCATAGGCCACCACATGAAGGGGTGGGCCCTTGCGAGAGACACTCTGCGCGTAACCCGCGCCCAAGGCCCATTCGCCCTCGCTCCAATCGTAGGGCTTGGCCGTGGTGACGGTTTGTGCCAAATCGAGTCCCGCCATGCTCGGCGCCGATTTGGCGAGTTGGCACGCCGCTTGGATGTGGGCATCGGTGAGGGCTTCGCCTTCCTTGAGCGCAACAATGGCGCCGTTTTGAGCGCCATGGGTGCGCAAGAGACGAGTCAAGCGACGGGTATCGAGCCCCATGATTCCAATCTTGCCTTGGGCGGTGAGATACGACTGCAAGGTCTGGGTGCTTCTGAAGTTGCTTGGCGCAATCGGCAAGGCCTTGATGATGAGGCCGGCGGCCTGAATGGACGCGGACTCGACATCGTCGGGATTGATGCCATAGTTGCCAATGTGGGGATAGGTGAAGGTGACGAGTTGCTGGGCATAGCTCGCATCGGTCAAGATTTCTTGGTAGCCGGTCATGGAGGTGTTAAAGACCACCTCCCCGACGCTGGAGCCCGCAGCACCCACGGATTCCCCGAGAAAGACACTGGCGTCAGCAAGCGCCAAGACGGCGCGAGGATGTTTCCCCTGAAGAGACAAAAGCACTGGGTTCTCCGTAAAAGGTCGGTGGCGCCCCAGGGTGGCACAAAGCCCGTGTGTGTCAAAACAAGCGTGGCAAGCGTTGTGCGGTCATGCGCCTATCGGGGCCTCGGTGTGCCTCAGGGGTTGAGGCGATTTGGGTCTTGGGGCAGGGCTTTTGCTGGGAACGCGCGAAGTCGAAATTGACTCTTAAAAGCCACCCATTATAGTCCACGCCGACCAGCGAGCGACAAGCGGCGAGCGCGCGCACATCAGGGGCTGGGTTTGGCCGCCGAACTGGCACTGGTGTACAAACAAATCGAAGCCGCCACCGCCACATTCAAGGACTCTTGCCCCGAGGGCTGCCAGATGCGCACGCTCATGCGGGCCTTGCTCAGGAGCGCTGGCGACAAGCCTTGTCCCTCATGACCCATGGCCCAGGCACAAGGGTTGGGGAGCGCGCGAGAAGCGGCCAAGACGTGCAAAAACTCGCCTTGGTGCGAGCTCGTGGCCAGGAGGGGGACCTCCAAAGCGTCGAGGGCTGGAGGCTCCAAGCCCTCCATCAACGCGAGCCCAAAATGCGCCCCCATGCCCGAGCGCATCACCTTGGGAGACCACAGCGCCACGGTGCCTTTCATGGCCAAGACTTGGGTGCAACCAAAGGCGGCGGCACTTCTGAGCAAGGTGCCCACATTGCCCGCGTCTTGCAATCGGTCCAGCACCAAGGTGTTGGCGCAGGGGTTGAGGCTGGGAGCGGGGGGCAGCGCGCATTCAAAGCCAAAGCCCGCGCTTGACTCGAGCGCCGAGAGACTGGCAAACAAACCGGGCGTGAGCAGCACGACGCGCTCGCACAGGGGCTGCCAACGCGCACCCCAGCGCTTCCAAGCCTCGGGGGTGAAGACGCCCGTGTGGATGAGCACACCCGCGCTCAGGGCGGCCTCGCACAAATGCTCCCCCTCGACCCAAAACCGCTGGGCCAAGCGGTAGGCTGAGCTCTCGTGGGCGAGACGCCGCCAGGCTTTGAGACTGGCGTTGTCTTTGGAGCTGATGAGCTCGGGCTCGCTTGGCTGCGGCTGCGGCTGCGGGGACGTGTGCATGTGCTTGTGCTTGTGAGTGGGGGGCGGATCCATCGAAGGAGGTGTCATGGCCAGGGGGGGACTTTGAGAGCGGGTTGCAAAGGGGCATGATCGGGCGCAAGACTCGGATGAAGCCGATGGGCCTGCAGGCCTTCGATCAGGTGCGGATTCGCGCCCAGTGCCAAGCGCTTGGCCACGGGCGCAAAACTCAAGCGGTGCCAAGGCGTCACCCCCAGGCGAACGAGAGCGTCTTGGTGCTCAGCCGTGCCATAGCCTTTGTGGGCTGCAAAGCCGTAGCCTGGGTACGCCTGGTCCAGGGCATCGCACCACGCATCGCGGTGGACTTTGGCCAAGATGGACGCGGCTTGGATGCTGGGCACACGGGTGTCTCCCCCCACCAGGGCATAGGCGCGTTGGCGCAAGGTGGGCAGGCGGTTACCGTCGACCAGCACTTGCAGCGGCTCAGGCTGCAAGCCGTCCACGGCGCGGCGCATGGCCAACAGGGTCGCTTGCAAGATATTGAGTTGGTCGATCTCCTCGACACTGGCTTGGCCGATGGCAAAGCACAAGGCCTTGGCGCGGATCTCCTCACTCAAGCGAGCCCTCACCTCGGGTTTGAGCTTTTTCGAGTCATTGAGCCCCCTCACCTCTTGGTGAGGGTCCAAGATGACGGCGGCGGCCACCACAGGACCGACCCAGGGGCCTCGACCCGCTTCATCAACACCGGCAGTGAGCACGAGGGTGGTGTCCCAGGAAATGAGGTCAGTGGGGGAATCCTGGGCGAGATCGTGAGGTCTCTGGAGGCGCTTGGCGCCACTGGGTCGGTGGGACGTGGGCATGGGGGCCTAGTGATCTCTTGGATGTCGGGCCATGAGGCGACTCAAGACCTCGACACAAAGGGCCGGGGTGTCGCGTGTCAAGGTCAGGTGCAGCTCGTGCATGCGGTTGCGGTAGCGCTCAACACGCTCGACGTCATCCAACCACGCCAAGGTCTCGCGGGCCAGGGCCTGGGGCTGAGCGCGCGACTGCAGCAACTCCGGCACCACAAAGTCTTGGCACAAGATGTTGGGCAACCCGACCCAGGGCTGGAGCTTTTGGCGCTTCATGATGAGCCAGCTGAGCGCATTCATGTGGTAAGCGATCACCATGGGCCGCTTCAAGAGCGCCGCCTCCAAGGTGGCTGTCCCACTGGCAATCAAACTCACACTGCAAGCGGCCAAGGCCAAGTGGGACTGCCCGACCAGCACTTGGCAGCAAGCGGCAAGCCCCATGTGAGCGACCATGGCTTGCAGTCTGGCGTGGTGCGCGGGCAAGGTGGGCAAGACGAATTGAAGGTCAGGCTCGCGCTCGCGCATGATCACGGCCGCCTTTAAAAATCGCACGCCCAAGTGATCGATCTCGCTCGTGCGAGAACCGGGCATCAAGGCCACCACCCGCTGAGTGGGGGTCAATCCCAGAGACGCACGCGCGGCCAGGCCATCGACCTCGAGGGGGATGGTGGCGGCCAAGGGGTGACCCACATAGGTCGCCGGGATGCCGTGAGACTGCAGCAAAGCGGGCTCAAAGGGAAAGAGGCACAGCACATGGTCGACGCTTTGCGCCAAGATGGGAATGCGGTGTGCTCTCCACGCCCAGACCGAGGGGCAGACAAACTGCACGCTCGCAACACCCTGGCTGCGCAAGGTCTTGGCCAGGGACAAGTTGAAGTCGGGCGCGTCCACGCCGATGAAGATCTCAGGGGGCTGCGCCAGACAGCGCCGAGCAAGCTCGCGCCGAATGCCCACAATGCGGCGGTAGTGGCGCAAGACCTCCACATAGCCCCTCACCGCCAACTCCTTGGCCGGCCACCAGGCCTCAAACCCCAAGGCCACCATGCGCTCGCCACCGATGCCATACAACTTCAGGCCCGGCCAGTGCGCTTGGAGCTGAGGGATGACGAGTGCGGCGAGCAAGTCACCCGAGGCCTCCCCCACCACCATCGCCATGGTGGTGGGGCTGGTCTGGGTCTGGTTGAACTCGGGCAAGCCTGGCATGGCGGTGTCAGCGCACAATGCCGCGGTCTTTGGGCGTGTGCGACAAAAAGGTGAGCATGTCGCCCACATCCTGGGCGGCCTCGGGGTGCTCGAGACCCAATTGGGCAATGCGCTCCATGGCCGATTGGAGGGTGAGGTCGTCTCGGTACAAGGCCTTGTGCATGTCTTTGACGACCTTGATGCGCGCGGGTGAAAAACCACGCCGCTTCAAGCCCTCAAAATTCATCGAGCGCGCCTTCGCAGGCTGGCCTTGGCACATGACAAAGGGGGGCAGATCGGCAAAGAGGAGCGCATTCATGGAGGTGAAACTGTGCGCACCAATGCGACAAAATTGGTGCACCACCGTAAAGCCGCCCAAAATCACCCAGTCTTGGACTTGAACGTGACCGGCGAGCTGGGTGTTGTTGGCAAAAATGGTGTGACTGCCCACTTGGCAGTCGTGGGCCAAATGCACATAGGCCATGATCCAGTTGTCGTCGCCGAGTCGCGTGACCCCTTTGTCCAACGCCGTACCGATGTTGAAGGTGCAAAACTCGCGGATCACATTGCGCTTGCCAATGACGAGCTCAGTGGGCTCGCCCGCGTACTTCTTGTCTTGCGGCACGGCGCCCAGGGAGTTGAACTGAAAGATCTGGTTGTCTTCACCAATGGTGGTGTGACCTTCGAGCACGCAGTGCGCTCCAATGGTGGTGCCGCTTGCTATGCGCACATGCGGGCCGATGGTGGTGTAGGGCCCCACCCGAACACTGCTGTCCAACTCAGCCTTGGGGTCCACGAGGGCGCTTGGGTGAATGAGGGTCATGGGCTAGGACTCAAAAAGATAGAAAGGTCAAGGTCTGCAAATCAATTTCTGAAGATCAAGGGCCCAGAGCCCATGGCGCGCTGTGTTTTAGCGCCTCCTCTTGGGCATTGGGCCTTTGACATGGGGCCTTGGGCCACCGAGCTCAAACGCCGCACGGGCCAGCGCTCAAGGCTTAGGCGCACACGCTCACGCAGGCTTGGTGGGCGTGGTGGGCGTGGTGGGCGTGGTGGGCTCAATGGCTCTGGAGGTGCACATCAACTGCGCCTCGCACACCAAGTCCGAGGCCACCCAAGCTTTGGCGTTGAATTTAAAAATACCGGCTCGCATGCGGTCGAGCTCCACATCCAAGATCAACTGATCCCCAGGCTCGACGGGGCGCTTAAAGCGCGCCCCATCGATGCCAGCGAAATAATAAACCGACTCGGAGTCGCTCGAGGTTTGAAGAATATCAAAACTCAAAAGGGCTGCGGCTTGCGCCAAGGCTTCCAAGATCAACACCCCAGGCATGACGGGACGGTGGGGAAAGTGACCGACAAAATAGGGCTCGTTGATGGAGACGTTTTTGAGCGCTTTGATGCGTTTGCCGCTCTCGAGCTCCATCACCCTGTCGACCAGCAAAATCGGATAACGGTGCGGGAGTTGTTTGAGAATGTGGTGAATGTCCATGATCATGCTGGGGGTCCCTTGCGCAAAGCGTTCTCACGCTCGAGTGTCAAAATTCGTTGTCGCAGTCGGTGAAGCTGCTTGACGGCGGCGGCATTTTTCTCCCACTGGGCGTTGTCATCGAGCGGAAAAAATCCGCTGTAGTGCCCCGCCGCAGCAATGGAGCGCGTGACCACACTCGCTGTCGAGATGTGCACCGAGTCGGCCAAGCTCAAGTGGCCCAAAATCACCGCCCCGCCGCCCACCGTGCAATGCCGCCCGATGGTGGCGCTCCCTGCCACCCCCACACAACCGGCCAAGGCGGAATGCGCACCGATGCGCACATTGTGGCCGATTTGAATGAGGTTATCCAATTTCACACCGTCTTCAATGACCGTGTCGACCAAGGCACCGCGGTCGATGCAGGTGTTGGCCCCGATTTCCACACCGTCGCCAATGCGCACGGCGGCGAGTTGTTCGATTTTGACCCAATGCCCCTGGGCGTCTTGGGCAAACCCAAAACCATCGGCACCCACCACGACCCCAGCGTGCAAGATGCAGTCACGGCCAATGACACAGCCTTCGCCCACGCTCACGTGGGATTTGAGCCAGGTGCCCTCACCGACCACAGCGCCACGCTCGACCACACACAGTGGCCCCACGCGTGCACTGGGCGCGACCTGAGCCTGGGGGTGCACGACGCTGCTGGGGTGAATCTGGGCTGTCTCGGGCGCACCCCGTTGGGTGTCGGCTTGGGCGAGATGCTCGCGTGTGCGCTTGGCCCACCACTGGGACAATTGGGCATAGTACAAATAGGGCTGGGGGGTGACGATCAAGGCCTGCTCGGGGCGTGCCAAGGGCACGGATTCGGCCGAGACGATGACGGCGCCGGCTTGGGTGGTTTGCAACTCCTGGGCGTAGCGCGCGTGGCTTAAAAAGCTCAAGGCCGCAGGGGTGGCCTGGGCCAAGGGCAAGATCGACGACAAGACCGTATCGGGCGAGCCACGCAACTGCCCCCCCAGGGCTTGAACGATGTCAGCGAGCTTGGCCTGCACGTCGACCTTGGGCGACTATTTGCTGCTCGGCCCGGGTCCTGGCCCTGGGGCTGGCGACAAACCCGAGCCGTTGGTGTTGCCAAACGCGGGGCTCATGCTGCCCGCATTGGCGTTGATGGCCTTGATCACTTTGTCGGTGATGTCGTGCTTGGGGTTGATGTAGACCGCCTCTTGGAGCACGAGGTCGTATTTTTCACTCTCAGCGACTTGGCGCACCACGCGGTTG
>CAISQQ010000028.1 GCA_903887655.1 uncultured Burkholderiales bacterium | reverse complement strand
GGGTGAGCTCACGGTGGCTGCACGAAAGCGCTTGGAGTTGGCCCGTGGGTTGTCCACGCGCCCCTCATTGTTGTTGCTCGATGAGGTGTTGGCGGGCTTGAACCCGCAAGAGATTGCCGAGATGCTGCCGGTCATTCGCGGCATTGTCGATTCTGGCGTGAGTGTTCTCATGATTGAACACGTGATGCAAGCGGTCATGAATTTGGCGCGTCACGCTTGGGTCCTGTCTCAAGGGGAGTTGATTTTTGCGGGACCCACGAAATTGCTCAGCCACGACCCTGCGGTGATCGAGGCTTATTTTGGGGTGGCGGGGGCGGCCAAATTGCGCCAAGCTCAGCATCGAGTTCAACAAGAGGGGGACAACGCATGAGCGAGTTGCTCAAAGTCACCGCCTTGTCCTCAGGCTACGGGCCAGTGCAGATTTTGCGCGATGTGCATTTGACACTCCACCCAGGCGAGTTGGTCGCGCTCTTGGGCAGCAACGGGGCGGGCAAGACCACGCTCAACCACACCCTTTGTGGGCTCGTGCGCGCCCACAGTGGCCAAGTGCTCTTTAACGGCCAAGACCTCACCCAGGCTCACTACAGCGACGTGGTGCGCGCGGGCTTGGTTCAAGTTCCCGAGGGGCGAAAAATTTTCCCCAACATGAACGTGTTGGACAACTTGCTGCTGGGCGCTTACACACTTCCCCACGCCCTTCGTCCCGATTTACTGGAGCGGGTCTTGAAGACTTTTCCTCGACTCGCTGAGCGGCTCACGCAAATGGCGGGAACCTTGAGTGGGGGTGAGCAGCAAATGCTGGCCATCGGGCGTGGGCTCATGGCGTCTCCCAAGCTGCTGATTTTGGATGAGCCCTCGTTGGGTCTGTCTCCAAAGCTCGTGCAAGAGATGTTTGACTTGATCGTGCAGCTCAAGGAAGAGGGCCTCACCATCTTGCTCGTAGAGCAAAACGTCGGACAGTCCTTGGACGTGGCCTCGCGCGCCTATGTGCTGGAGAACGGCCAGATTCGTTTTAGCGGCTCGCCAGGGGACTTGCTCGCCAGTGACGTGATGCGCCAAGCGTATCTGGGCGCGTGATGGAGGAGGAATCAACGTGAAAGAAAACAGCATGCTCAGTTTTGATCGTCCCACCCAAGCCCGATCGGGTCCGATCGGGGGACAACCACCCAAGCGCCGAGCGCTGCCCCAGTTTCAGTCGGTTCAGTCGGTTCAGTCGCTTCCATGGAGCCAATGGCGCCAATGGGGCCAGACTTTAAGGCGCGTGGCGAAGAACTTGATGGCAGGGGCCCTGGCTTTGGTGCTGGGCTTGTGCGCTCTTTCGGCTTTTGCGCAATCGACGCCGGCGCCTGTGCGCATTTTGGTGGGTGCACCCGCAGGTGGCACCACCGACACGATGGCACGCACTCTTGCGCAAGCCCTCTCGCAACAGTGGTCTCGGGTGGTGCTCGTGGAAAACCGCACTGGAGCCGGCGGCAATGTGGCGGCTGAAGCGGTGGCGCGCGCGGCACCCGATGGGCTCACTTTGCTCATGAGTTTTACCTCACACGCCATCAATGCCTCGCTTTATCCCCACTTGCCCTTTGATCCGATCAAGGACTTCACCCCCATCACCATGGTCTCCACCTCGCCCTCGATCTTGGTGGCGCACCCCTCTTTGGGGGCCAACACCTTGCCCGAGCTCATCGCCTTGGCCAAGGCGCAACCGGGTAAACTGAATTTCGCCATCGGCGCGCTGGGGTCCTCTTTGCATTTGGCGGGCGACGCCTTCAAGCTCAAAGCCGGCGTGAACATTATCAATGTGCCCTACCGGGGCACCGCACCCGCCATCCAAGACGTGCTTGCTGGCCAAGTGGAATTGATGTTTGCCAACATTGGCAACGCGCAGCAGTACTTGGCCGTGGGCAAACTCAAGGCCTTGGGGGTCACGTCCCCCAAGCGACTCGCGGCCTTCCCCCAAGTGCCCAGCATGGCCGAGACCTTGCCAGGCTTTGAGTCGAGCGCCTGGTTTGGACTCTTTGGGCCCGCCAAAATCTCCCCCGAGCTCTTGGCTCGCTTGGAGTCGGGTGCACGCACTGCCATCTTGACACCCGAGGTCAAGCAACGCATCGAGGCCGAAGGGGCGAGTGCTGTGGCCAACAGTTCGGCAGAATTTGCACAATTCTTGAGCGCTGACATTGCGCGCTGGCGCGAAGTCGTGAAGTTCTCAGGGGCCAAACCAGAATGATGAACCCCAGTCCAGTGCCAAGCACCACGCCCATGCCCACTGCGCTCTCAAGCCCACCGCAAAGCTTGGCGCAAAAACTCATTGCCCGCGCATCGGGGCGAACGCACGTGGAGGTGGGGGCCTTGCTCAATTGCCAGGTTGACTTGGCCATGTTTCATGACTCCTCGGGCCCCAGGCGCTTGGCGCCCATGCTCAAAGAGCTCGGCGCGAGCATTTGGGACAAGAACAAAGTGGTCTTGGTGATGGATCACTATGTGCCCGCCCGCGATGAAGAGTCCAGTGCCATTGTGGCACTCGCGCGTGAGACGGCCAAAGCGTGGAAGTTGCCCCACGTGATCGACTCCGAAGGCATTTGTCATGTGGTGCTGCCCGAGCGGGGGCATTTGAAGCCAGGCATGTTTTGTGTGGGGGGCGACTCGCACTCACCCACCGGGGGCGCTTTTGGCAGTTACATGTTTGGCATTGGTGCCACAGAAATGTTGGGGGTGGTGGTGAGCGGTGAAATTTGGCTCGAGGTGCCCCAGACCATTGCGTTGAATTGGACGGGCAAGCTCGCACGCGGGGTGTGCGCCAAGGACATGATGCTGCACATGATTGCCGAGCTCGGGCTCAATGGCGGTCAATACCAAGCGCTCGAATACACCGGTGAGGTGGTTCAAGGTTTGTCCATGCAAGAGCGCATGACCCTCTCCAATATGGGCGCGGAGATGGGGGCGCAGGCCGCTTTGGTGGCGGCCGATCAAGTGACGGTCGACTATTTACTGGGGGTGGGGGTTGAGCCGCAAGCGCTCGAAGGCTGGGGCAATTGGGTCAGTGACGTGGGCTCACACAGCCAAACGCACCACTTTGATGCCCACACTTTGGCGCCGCAAATTGCCGCACCCCACTCGCCAGCACTCACCCGAGCCGTGACCGAGTACGCTCCAACCCCGGTTGATATTGCCTACATTGGTGCTTGCACCGGGGCGAAACTCGTTGATTTGCGCGCCGCCGCGAGTGTGCTCAAGGGGCGCCGCGTGCACGCTCAAACCCGCTTGCTGGTGGCGCCAGCGAGCGCGCGTGACCAAGAGGCGGCCAGAGCCGAAGGCACGCTGCAAGTGCTGCTTGACGCGGGTGCTCAGTTGCTGCCCAACAGTTGTGGTGCGTGTGCCGGCTACGGCGCAACGTTTGAAGAAGGCATGACGGTGATCTCCAGCACCGCTCGCAACTTCAAAGCTCGCATGGGCCCAGCGAGTGTGCAGGTCTATTTGGGCTCGCCCTACAGTGTGGCCGCAGCGGCCATCCAAGGGCGTCTTGCCGATGTGCGCGAGATGCTCGCATGAACACGTCCCCCAACGCCTTATCGCCTTGGTCGCGGGTGTGGCGACTCGGCGCCCAAGTGGACACGGACGCTTTGGCGCCTGGGGCCTACATGAAGTTTGGCATCGAGGTGATTGCCCAGCACGCTCTTGAGTCCCTGCGCGCTGACTTTGCCAGCGGTGTCCAAGTGGGCGACGTGATCGTTGCGGGTGAGGGCTTTGGGGTGGGCTCGTCTCGCGAGCAAGCCGCCGGTGTTTTGGTGCAGTTGGGGCTCAAGGCCGTGATCGCGCCGTCATTCAGCGGTTTGTTTTACCGCAACGCCTTCAACTTGGGCTTGCTGCTGTTGACTTGCCCGCGGGCCACTGAGATCGAGGAGGGCTGTGCGGTGCAAGTGCACCCCCATGGGATTCAAATCCAGGGCGGGGACTTGTTGCCGCTCAAGCCCATACCGGAGTTTTTGCTCGAGATGGTGCGCGCCAAGGGCCTCTTGAATGTGCTCAAAGCGCGCATCGAATCGGGCCAAATCAAGACCACGCGAGACGGTTGAGTGGGCGCTTAGCATGGCGCGTGCCGCCGCGCGAGGTTAAGGCGGCCCCTTTTTTTTGTTCGTTTTTTTCGTTGAGGTTTGTCATGAGTGTTTTGCCATGAGTGCGTTGAATTCCCCCTCTCTTGCTGCAGGCTCCCCCGGCTTGGACCCCGTGACCCTGGCGGTGTTGGCGGGTCGACTTGAGCAAATTGCCGATGAGATGGACGCCACGCTTTACCGCAGTGCCTTTAACCCCATCATTGCCGAAGCCCATGATGCCTGTCATGGTCTTTATGATGCGCACACGGGGGACACCTTGGTACAAGGCAAATCGGGTCTGCCGATTTTTGTCGGTGTCATGGCCTTTGCTGTGCGAGCGGCCGCCCGTGTGGCCAGCGAGCGCGGCGGCATGCATGCCGGCGACACCTGGCTCTTTAACGATCCCTACGAAGGCGGCACCCACGCCAATGACTTCAAGTTGGTGAGGCCTTACTTCAAAGATGGGGTCTTGTTTTGTTACTTGGCGTCGGCCGCGCATTGGCACGATGTGGGGGGGGCGGTGCCGGGCAACTACAACCCAGCGGCCACCGAATGCTGGCAAGAGGCGGTGCAAATCCCACCGGTTCGCATCATCAAAAACGGGGAGCTGCAAGAGGATGTGCTGGCGATTTTGCGCGCCAACACCCGACTGCCCGATAGCCTTTGGGGCGACTTGAATGCCCAACTCGCGGCGCTTGACTTGGGGGTCACGCGACTTCATGCCTTGCTGGTGGACTACGAGCCCAGTGCTGTGTTGAAGGCCTTTGCTGCGCTCAGACGCCGCGCGCTCTTGTTGATGCGCGAGCACATCCAAGCCCTGCCCAGTGGCATGTACACCTTTGACGACATGCTTGACAACGATGGGGTGGTCGATGAGCCGCTGCGCATTGCGCTGGATTTGCGCATCGACGGTGAGCGCTTGAGTTTGGATTTTTCACGCTCTTCTGCCCAGTGTGCGGGCCCGGTCAATATCTCGCGTGCGACGGCTGTGGCGGCGTGTTATGTCGCCTTAAAGCATGTGTTTCCCGATGTGCCGGCCAATGCGGGCGTGCTCGATGCGGTGGAGTTCATCATCCCAGACGGTTTGGTGATCAGTTGTGAGCGACCCCGGCCCGTGGGGGGCTACACCGAGACGATTTTGCGCATGATCGATGTGATTTTTTCGGCCATGGCGCAAGCCGCGCCCGAGCGGGTGGTGGCCCACGCCTATGGCACCATCAACGCTTTGTCCATCGCGGGCTACAAAACCCTTGGTCCCGGGCAACGCCGGCCTTGGGTGATGTTCAGCTTCTTTGGTGGCGGGCATGGTGGCCACGCCCATGGCGACGGACTCAGCCACGCCAATGCCCCCATCTCCACAGCGACCATTCCACCGCTCGAGATTTTGGAGGCCGCTTATCCGGTCATGTTCACCCAGTGGGCTTTGAGGCCCGACTCGGGTGGGGTGGGTCAGTACCGTGGGGGGTTGGGTGCGATTTATGAAATCGAGTTGCTTGAAGAGTCCGCCCAGGCCTTCATCTTTGGCGAGCGCGCCCGCTCCGGCCCCAAAGGCATCGCAGGCGGGGGCAGTGGCGCACTCAATGTCTTTGAGTACCAGCAAGGCAGCGATTGGCTCGTCCCACCGATGGGCGCCAAGATGAGGGGCATTGAATTGAAACGCGGTGAGCGCGTGCGCTTGTCCACACCGGGCGGTGGGGCTTGGGGCTTGGCCACAAAGCGAGATGATCAGGCCCAGGCCCACGATGTGGCCATGGGGTATGTGAGTGGGCCGTCCCCTGTCAACGCAGGAGATGCGCCATGAGCTCGACCACCCAACCCGGCGTGAAGTCAACCGTGATTGTGGGGGTGGACGTCGGTGGCACATTCACCGACCTATTTGTACTCGATTGGGGGGATCAGCCGAAAGCCCACATCATCAAAGTGCCCTCCACCCGAGGCCAAGAGGCGCAAGGTTTTATGCGTGGTGTGAAAGCGGTTCACGATGCGCTCCATCCCGAGAGCTTGCAAGATGATCCCCGCGGCATGGCCGCCTCCATCACGACCTTGGTGCATGGCACCACCGTGGCCACGAATGCGCTGCTTGAGCGCAAAGTCGCCAAGACCGGCCTCATCACCACACGCGGCTTTCGCGATGTGCTGGAGATGCGCCGCAGGGATCGCGCGCAAACCTGGGGGCTCAAGGGCAGTTTTGTGCCCATCATCCCCAGAGATTTGAGACTCGAGGTCGACGAGCGCGTGCTCGCCTCGGGCGAGATCCACACCGAGGTCAACATCGAGCAAGTGCGCACTCAAGCGAAGCACCTGTTGGCACAAGGCTGTGAGGCCATTTGTGTGTTTTTTGTCAACGCGTACGCCAACCCCCTCAATGAGCTGCGCGCCAAAGCTTGCATAGAGGAGTTTTGGCCCAACGCGCACGTGAGTGTGGCCACACAAGTGTTGCCGGAAATTCGGGAGTTTGAGCGTTGCTCCACGGCGAGTTTGAACGCCGCTTTGCAGCCGGTGGTGGGGGGCTATTTGTCGAGCTTGGAGAGCACCTTGGGACAAGAGGGGTTTTTGGGCGAGCTCTTGATTGTGCAAAGCAATGGGGGCGTGATGTCGGCCTCGACCGCCGGCGAGTTCCCCGTTCGCACGGCACTCTCGGGTCCTGCTGCGGGCGTGATCGCGTGTGCGGAAATCGCCAAAGTGGCAGGGTTTCCCAATGTCATCACGGGTGACATGGGGGGCACGAGCTTTGATGTGTCCTTGGTCGCGCAAGGCCAAGCGGCCTTGGCCTCGCAAACCGCCATTGAGTTTGGTCTCGTGGTGCGCTCGCCCATGATTCAGATCGAGACCATTGGTGCCGGCGGGGGCTCCATCGCGTGGGTCGATGCGAGTGGCATGCTTCAAATTGGCCCCGAGTCAGCGGGCTCCAACCCAGGGCCGGCGTGCTATGGGCGAGGTAACCAGCGAGCAACCGTCACCGATGCCAATGTGCTGCTCGGGCGCATCGCGGCGCACCGCCCTTTGGGGGGCGGGGGCTTGAAGCCCTTGAGTGTGGAGTTGGCGCGCGAGGCGGTCGAGTTGAGTGTGGCCAAGCCCTTGGGGCTCGATGTCTACCAGGCGGCCGAAGCCATCCTCACGTTGGCGAACGCCAAAATGGCGGGCACCATTCGCTTGGTCTCCATTGAAAAAGGCCACGACCCCAGGCTCTTTGCCTACATGCCGTTTGGCGGAGGCGGAGCGCTGCATGTGTGCGCCTTGATGCGTGAGGTGGGTGTGAGTGTGGGACTCATCCCGCGCTACCCAGGCGTCACCTCAGCGCTCGGTTGTGTGCTCTCGGACATGAAGCACGATGCGGTGCAGACCTTGAACAAGGGCCTGGCCGATTTGGACATCGCAGACTTGCAAGAAAAAGTCGCGCGCTTGCGACAGCTCTGTCAGGCGCGACTCGATGCGTCGGGCATTGAGTTCACGCGCGTGGTGGAGACCGTGGTGCTCGATATGCTCTACCAAGGTCAAACCCACACCGTGGCGGTGCCCATTGAGGCAGATGACTACAGCCACGAGGGCCTGTTCAAGGCGTTTGAGCGCACCTACCACGCGCAATTTGGCCGCACCTTGAGTGGACCTGCGGTCAGGGTGCTCAATTTGCGTTATTCCCGTGTGGGCGAGCGTGCCAAATTCGATTTGTCGATTTTGGCGCCAAAAAGCTTGGTGGTGCCTGAGGTGCTGGGCCTGGAGCGGATTTTTCACCAAGGTGAGTGGCTCTCTGTGCCGCGCAGTGCGCGGCTCGATTGGCCAGTGGGCTCCAAGGTGGTGGGGCCAGCCATGCTCGAGCAAGCCGATACCACCATTTGGCTCGAACCGGGGTTTCAAGCGCGGGTTGACGAGTGGGGCAATTTGCTCTTGAGCCAAGCGGAGACGCGCGCATGAGCAGGCAAAACACCGACCCACGCTGCGCCTTGTTGATCGTGGATCTTCAAAACGATTTTCTTCACCCCCAGGGCGCCTATGCCCGGGGCAAGACCACCAGCGAAGAGGCGGCGGCGCTGCCCGCACGCATTCGCCCAGTGGCCCAGGCGATGAAAGCGCGAGCGCAAGGCTTGGTGTGCGCGTCCTTGTTCACCTTGTGGCCCAACGCGGCGGGCGAGCCCATGATCTCGCCACACTTGCTGGCCAAGCGGGGCTTTTTAAAGAAGGGCGACTTCGCGCCCGGCTCTTGGGGGCAATCGGTGGTGGATGAATTAACGGACACGGTCGATGTCTGTGTGCAAAAGGTGGCGTATTCGGCGTTTTTCAACACCCAATTGGACTGGGTCCTTCGCCGCTCTGGGGTCAACACCCTGGTGGTGTGCGGCATTGTGACCAACGGTGGCGTGGCCAGCAGTGTGCGAGACGCCCATGTGCGCGACTATGACACCGTGGTGCTCTCAGACGGGTGTGCGGCGTTTTCTGCTTCTCAGCACCAAGCCGCCTTGGACGACATGGCCAGCGTGGCCGAGGTGATGAGCTGCTCTGAGTGGTTGGGCCGCTTGGCGCAGTCGACTGGCCCTGATCACCACTAAAGACAAAAGGAGAGCGTTTCATGGTGGCCGATGCATTGACACCCGCAGTGATTCATGTCCCGCACGAGACCCAATGGGGTGCTGGTGAGGGCAGTGTGGCGCCTCTTCTGAGTGCCCCACAATTTCCCGTGGTGATTGTGGGCGCGGGCGCGTGTGGGCTCACCGCTGCGCTCATGCTGCAAGGCCTGGGCGTGCCCAGTTTGTTGCTCGAGCGTGACGACCACCCCCAAGGCTCGAGTGCGCTGTCGTCAGGGTTTGTGCCCGCTGCGGGCACCCTGTGCCAAGAGCGCCAAGGCATCGTTGACAGTCAGGCGCAATTTATCCAAGATATTGTTCACAAAAACCATGACCAATCGCCCCTGCATTTGGTTCAGGCCTACGTGCAAGCGGTGCCCCAGGCCATTGATGCCTTAGAGACCGAGCATGGCGTGCCATGGCGAGTGCTGGATCATTTCTTATACCCCGGCCACAGCGTTCACCGCATGCATGCGGTCCCCGAGACCTCGGGGGAGGGCTTGATGGCGCGGCTCATGCATGCGGCTCAGGTGGCTCAGGATCAAGTGACGATCTTGACCTCGGCGCGGGTCACGCAACTCTACTTGGATCCGGACCAACGTGTGGTGGGCTTGGGTTATGTCCGTCCTGACGGCTCTCACGAGTGGGTGCGCGCGCAAGCGGTCTTGCTCGCGAGCAACGGCTTTGGGGGCAACGCCGATTTGGTGGCACAGCACCTGCCTGCCATGAAGCATGCGGTCTATGCGGGCCATGCCGGCAACGACGGCTCGGCAGTGCTGTGGGGACAAGCCTTGGGTGTCAAGCTCCTCGATATGGGCGCCTACCAAGGGCACGGGTCTTGGCAGCCTGAGTTGGGTCTGTTGATGTCATGGGCCTTGATGGGCCAAGGCGGCATACAAATCAATCAGCAAGGTGTTCGCTTTCATGACGAATCCCAGGGCTACTCCGAGGCCAGTGTGGGGTGTTGGCCCAACCGGGCTCACGCGCTTGGTGCGTGTTTGACACCCCTGTGTTTGAGTTGGGTCTGGGGTTTCCGGAGTTCAAACAAGCGCAGGCATTGGGCGGCGTGAAGCGCTTTGACTCGGTGAGTGCATTGGCGGCCTGGGTGGGCTGCCCGCAAGAAAATCTTGAGCGCACGCTGCAAGGGCGGGCCAGTGAGGGCGAGGGTGCGCCAGCGTTGAGCGCCCTGTCCCGGGCCTTGGTGCCCCCCCTTTATGCGGTGCAAGTCACGGGCGCTTTGTTTCATACCCAAGGCGGTCTTGACATCGATGCGCACTGCCGAGTGCTCACCAGCGCTGGGGCGGCGTTGCCCAATTTGTGGGCCGCCGGTGGCGCAGCGCGTGGTGTGTCTGGCCAAGAGGTTTGGGGCTATTTGTCTGGCAACGGTTTGCTCAGTGCCTTGGCCGGCGGCTTCATTGCCGCGCAAAGCATGGCCAAGGCCTTGGGCCAGGCCACGGGCCAGGCCCCAGCAGCAGGCCCAGCGTTGCCGTGAGCGGGCTAGCGAGTTGGGCCAGAATTGTGCTGTGAATTTGTCAATGCTTTTTTTGTTTTTTTAGGATTGGATCGTTCATGACTTCCATCACACTCAAGGACCGACTCCAGCGCCCCGAGGTCTTGCTGGCCCCCGGTATTTATGACGCACTGAGCGCTTTGGTGGCCGAGCAATCGGGTTTTGAGGCTTTGTATTTGTCGGGGGCTTCGATTGCTTACACCCGTTTGGGTCGAAGTGATGTGGGTTTGGTCACGGCCAGCGAAGTCGCGCAAACGATTGGGCTGGTGTGTGAGCGCGTGAGTTTGCCCGTCATTGTGGATGCGGACACTGGATTTGGCAACGCGCTCAACACCCAACGCACGGTGCGGGAGTTTGAGCGGGCGGGTGCAGCCATGATCCAACTCGAGGACCAGACGTTTCCCAAACGCTGCGGACACCTGAGCGGCAAAAGCTTGGTGAGCACAGCCCACATGCGCGGCAAGTTGATGGCCGCCTTGGATGCCAGACGCAGCGCAGACACGCTCATTTTGGCCAGGACCGACGCCATTGCGGTTGAGGGCTTCGCCGCGGCTTTGGAGCGAGCCCAAGCCTACCTCGAGTGCGGCGTGGATGCGCTCTTCATCGAGGCGTTCAAAGACCCAGCTCAAATGCGTGAGGCTTGTGGCCTTTTTTCTCCTCATTTGCCGCTGTTGGCCAACATGGTGGAGGGCGGACAAACGCCCATTCAAAGTGCCCATGAGCTCGCGGCCTTGGGGTTCAAGATGGTGATTTTTCCAGGCGGCACGGCCCGAGCCGTCACCCACACCCTGCAGGCCTATTACCAGAGCCTCAAAACCCACCAAACCACCGCACCGTTTCAGCGCCAGATGCTCGACTTTGAGGGCTTGAATGCGGTCATTGAAACCCCCGCGCTGTTAAAGACCGGTCAGCGTTACGATTGGGAATAGGGCCCACCCAGGTCCAGGGCTCAAGCGCTCGCCCCTGGGCGCAAGGCTTTTGGCTCTTGGCCGATGGGTCACTTGGCAGCAGACCCCTGGGTGAGTGGTTCAGTTCTTGGCGCCCAGGCTCAAAGCGTGCGCGCGCGAAGCGGCCAGCTCACTGTCTGGCGGGGGACTCAAGTCCCAGCCTTGCAGGTGTTGATGGGCCACCGCGCTCAAGGCCTCAATCCAAGCGGGCTCATTGTTCAGACACGGGATGTATTCAAACCGGGTGCCACCCTCTTCCAGGTACGCATCGCGCACTTCCATGGCAATTTCTTCCAAGGTCTCCAAGCAGTCGCTGGTGAAGCCCGGACACACCACTTGGATGTGGGGGACACCTTCGCGCGCCAAGGCCCTGACGGTGGGTTCGGTATAAGGCTCGAGCCACTTGGCTTTGCCAAACCGAGACTGAAAGGTCACCCGAAACTGGTCTTTTTGCAGCCCCAAGGCTTGGGCCAAGAGGCGTGCGGTCTTGAGGCACTCGCAGTGGTAAGGATCCCCCAGCAGCAAGGTGCGCTCAGGCACCCCGTGAAAACTCATGATGAGCATGGGGGCTTGGCCATGACTCGCCCAGTGCGCACGCACCTTTTGCGCCAACGCTTGGATATAAGCGGCGTGGTCGTGGTAATGGTTGATGAACCTGAACTCGGGCACAAAGCGCGCGCGCTTGGCCCAGGAGTAGACAGCGTCAAACACACTGGCGGTGGTGGCCGCGCAGTACTGCGGGTAGGCTGGGAGGATCAAGACGCGGGTGACACCGCTTGCACGCAGCTCCTCCATGACAGACGCCACGCTGGGCTGACCATAACGCATGCAATAACGCACCACCACCGACTCCTGGGCCGCGTCAAAGCGCGCTTGCAGCAACTCGGCTTGGGAGAGTGTCCACACCTTCAAGGGCGAGCCCTCGGGTGTCCAAATGACCGCGTACTTTTGCGCCGATTTGGCCGGGCGCACCCGCAAAATGATGCCGTGCAGGATAATGAGCCAAAGCCATTTGGGAATTTCAACGACCCGGGGGTCGCTTAAAAATTCGGCCAAATAGCGTCGCAAGGCGCCCGCTTCGGGCGCTTCAGGGGTGCCCAAATTGCACAGCAACACGGCTGTTTTGGGGGCTTGTCCATGACGGTAGGGAGGTTCTGTTGAAAAACGTGATTGTTGAGCCATGCGCTATTTTCTCATCTTCGGGACTCGATTTGACCCGAGTGCGTGCAATATCCTTGGATTTGGATGATACCTTGTGGCCCATTGCACCCACCTTGGCGCACGCCGAGCGCACCCTCGAGGCATGGCTGGCTGAGCACGCGCCGCTCAGTTTGCCGCTTTATCAAAACACCGCTTGGTTGCAAACCCAGCGCGAGGCCATCAAAGCCGAGCGGGCCCACGCCTTGCATGACTTGAGTGCCATGCGCACCGAGCTCATGGCGCGCGTGCTCGTCCAAGCGGGCTACGACAAAGCCTTGGCGGTGAGTGCTTTTGAGGTGTTTTTTCAAGCCAGGCAATCCATTGAGCTCTTTGAGGACGCGCGCCCCGCCCTGGACAGACTCGCGCTGGCCTACCCCTTGATCGCCTTGACCAATGGCAACGCCGATGTGAACCGCCTCGATATTGGGCCCTTGTTTCATTGCGCCGTCAGTGCGCAAGGCTTTGGGGTGGCCAAACCCGATCCCGCCATTTTTTTGCACACCGCCCACCGCTTGGGTCTTCAAGCGCATGAGGTCTTGCACGTGGGCGACGATCCCCACACCGATGTGGAGGGAGCGAGGGGGGCTGGCATGCAGGCCGTGTGGCTCAACCGTTCGGGGCTGGCGTGGACGCTCAAGACGAGTGCGCCCACCGGTGTGCCGAGCTTGCTGGCTTTGTGTGAGCTCTTGGGGGTTTAGTCGTTCGCACGCCGCCCGAGGGTCTTGGCTGCCAGGGGCTCATTGAAGGTCGGCATCAATGCTTCAATGCTTCAATGACCGCTTGACCCGATCTCACCGCGCCCTCCAAGGTGCTGGGGTAGGGGCCATCGACATAGTCGCCACACGCCCACAGACCCGGGCCCACCCGCATGGGCGGCCGTCGTTGTCCTACCAAAGCAGCAAAGGTGGCGCGTTTTTCAACGATGCAACGCTCGAGTTGGGGGGCGTTGAGCCCCAAGTCGTGCTCGGCTTGTGCCAAAACCAACGCGATGAGCGACTCACGGTCGTGGCCGCGGCTGTCACTCACCACCAAAGCCCACACGGTGGTTTGATCGTCACCCTGACGGCTCTTGAAATGGGTGCGAATGGCAAATTGAGCGGGTGCCTTGAGCGTCGTCTCGAGCATCACCACCGGGTCAGGGTTGCGGCTCAGAGGTGGGGGGGCTTTGGCACTCACATAGACGGTGGCGATGGGGTAGTGGCAGAGGTCTTGGGCGCGGGCTGACCAATCGGGGTGGGTGCCGCGGGTGAGGTGGGCCGCTTGCCAAGCCGAGGTCGCCACAATCACCGGCTCATGGGCGAGTCTGGGCAAGTCGCTCAAGGCTTGGATGCGTTGTCCAAAGTGTAGGCTCGCCCCGCGCGCTTTGAGCCAAGCGACGGCGGGTGTGGCCAAGAGCGAGCTCAAATTGACGCGGGGGATTAAGAAATCACACGACTGGGGGGCGTTTGAAAAAGCGTCCACCATCACCCGAGCAAAGACAGCGCCACTGGCCTCTTGCACGGGTGTGTTCAAGGCGGCCAGGCACAAGGGCTCGACCACGTCTCGCCGCACTCGGGGGCTGGCCAATGCGCACAGTTGCGAGACACTCACATCCCAGCTTTTACCGGTGAGTGCGAGGATGACTTGGTGCGACAAGTGCCAAAGCCCAAGGCTGGCGAGCCAGCTGAGCCAAGACAGCCGGTCTCGTGCATGCCAGCGCTGGTTGTTGAATGTCGCTTGCATGATCCCACGCCACTTTGCCGCGCGTGGCAGTCGCAGTCCGTGGCCTTGCGAGTCGCACAAATGCAGGGGATGGCGCTCGAGCACCTCATCCATGGGCACGCCCAGCGTGCCCAGGAGTGCCAGCGTGTCTGCGTAGGCACCGAGCAACAAGTGCTGGCCGTTGTCATAGGTTTGGCCATGGTGCTCGCTAGCGCGCGCGCGCCCACCCGGGTGGTGCGCAGCCTCGTAGAGGACCACTTGCCAGCCGTGAAGACTGGCGTGGACAGCCGCACTCAGTCCCGCCCAACCGGCACCGATGATGTGAATTTTGGGCTGGATTGGGGGGGCCAAGTGGGGGTGTCCTGTGGCTAACGCTCAAGGATGGTGGGCGAGCAAGGGAGGGAGGATGGGGGGCGTTGACGCCACCGTCACAACCGACCCAGGGCCTGAACACGCCAGGCCAGCCAAAACTTTCTGAGCGGGGTGAGCGAGACGCGTTGGTGCAGCACGGGAAAGCCGCTGGACTCGATTTCTTGCAGCAAGGTGCGGTAAATGCTCGCCATCATGAGGCCGGGTTTTTGCGCGCGCCGGTCTTGATCAGGCAATTGAGAAAACGCCAACTGGTACAGATCGTGGGCTTTTTGTGCTTGGTGTTTCATGAGCGATTGAAAGCGCGTTGAGTCCAAGCGGTCCAAAATCTCATGGGCTTTGACCTCAAAGGCTTGTAGCTCCTCCATGGGCAAGTAAATGCGACCTCTGAGGGCGTCTTCGCCCACATCGCGGATGATGTTGGTGAGCTGAAACGCTTGCCCCAAGGTGTGGGCGTAGCGGGTGGTTTGCTCATGGGTTTGCCCAAAAATCAAGGCCGAGACCTCGCCCACGACACCGGCGACCAAGTGGCAGTAGCGATTCAAGTCGTGTTGGGTCAAGTAACGCGTTTGGGTGAGATCCATCTCGCAGCCCTCAATGATGCTCAGCAAATGCTCGGCACGGATGCCAAACTGTTCCACCCACGGCATCAAGGCGCGCAAGACCGGGTGCTCGGGCTGGCCTTGGTAAGCGGTGACCACGGCATGGCGCCACCAGGCGAGTTTGCTCGCGGCGATGGAGGGGTCACTGACCTCATCGACCACATCGTCAACTTCGCGGCAAAAGGCGTAAAAAGCGGTGATGGTGGCGCGTTTGGGCGGCGAGAGAAACAAAAAGGCGTAATAAAAGGAGCTGCCCGAGGAGGCGGCTTTTTCTTGGACGTAGGTCTGTGGACTCATGCTTGCCATTGTGCCATGGTGCCATTCGTGAGTCGTGTTGTGCGTTGCCCTGGCCAAGCCAGGCCCTCAGGCCATACAAGCACTGCGAAACAGCATGAGAGGCAGGTCCCAGCTGTTGAGGCGTGGGCGCTTGAGCATGGTGTCGGTGCCTCGGCATTTCTGCAAAATTCGCAGACCCCCTTGCACCACCATGCGGATCTCCCAGCCAGCACGCCCAGGCACGCGCTCGGCCAAGGCCGAGCCCTGGATCATCAAGGCATGGGCAAAGTTGAGTTCGCTCTCCAAGTTGCTGTCCAGCGGCATGTAGTGCCGATCTCGCGCCGTGTCCACGCTCAAGTCTTGCCAAAAGTTAATGAGTTGCAAAGCGGTGCAAATCGCATCGCTGCGGCGCAGCGAGTCCGCCTCCGAGATGTTGTACAAGTGCATGAGCAGTCGCCCAATCGGGTTGGCCGAGCGTTCGCAGTAAGCCAAGAGCTCGGCGCGGTTGTCGTAGCGCCGGCCTTCATGGGTGTAGCGCACGTCTTGCTCGAAGGCGTCGAGCAAATGGTGCAAGGGGTCGAGGGGCAGGTGATGAGCGGTGATTTGTTCACCCAAGGTCGTTAAGACCGAGGCCCATTGGGGCTGAAGGGACGCTTGAGCGCTGGTGCACAAGCGCAAGTCGCGTCGGTAGGCTTGCAGTTGCTCGAGTCGCGTTGCTGCGTCCTCGTCTCCCTCGTCCGCCATGTCGTCAGCCAAACGGGCAAAGGCATAAATGGCCATGATGGGTGCCCGCAAATGCGGGGGGCATAGCCAAGAGGCCACTGGAAAATTTTCGTAATGTTTCACCCCCCTATCGTAACGTGTAAAGAACGCGTTGCGTTGGGCGATTGCTTACGCTCGAGCGGCTTACGCCCCACGCTTTGATGTTTATCAAAGGCCCGAGCCCATTAGGGCGGCCTGGTTTCGCTCGGCGAGGTGTGCGTTGGGTGGGGGCGAGAACGAGCTCACAGCTCGCTGGTGTAGAAAAGACTTCCTCAAGGCCCGGGACGACGAGATGATTTTCACATAGAATAGACAGCTTCGAGGGTCGGCGACTGTGGCGAAATTGGTAGACGCAACAGGTTTAGGTCCTGTCGGCAGCAATGCTGTGCTGGTTCGAGTCCAGTCAGTCGCACCAACTCTTGATGCCCATCAACCCGATGGGTCTTGGCTGATTTTTGGCCCCGCCAGTTCACCCGGCTGAGCGTTTCCCCCCCCACCTTATGTTTGGCTTTGTGACCGATTGATGAAGCGGTCACTCGGTCTCGTTCACTCAGCCTTTGGGCGCGATGCGTGGGATGCAGTCGACGATTTTGCCCAGGGGCGTTGAACCCATTGACCAAAGTTCAGTGGAAGGCGATACTGGAGTCTATTCATTGAATTGGTCAGTCATCGAACCTTGGCACGCAAGCGACAAAGCGCTGGCAAATCCATTTCCGTACACGCCTTGCCCATCGCCCGAAAAGCGCAAATTCCTAAAACCCCAAGACACCAGGTTGCATGGATATGAAATTGAGCCCGCCCGAGTTCACCCACGACGAGAAGCCTCCAGAGGGTTTGCAAGTCAATCGACCCCCACGGCAAGAAGACCGGCAGGACGCGCAAGTCAAGTGGTCCGATCTTGGGTTTTCGGGCTCAGCACTGGCGGCTTTGAGTGCCCTCACCGGATGCGGTGGCGCGTTGATGGATTCGGTGGCTGAGGCTTTGCCCGATCCTTCCAGGGCGGTGAACCGTTTTGAGTTGTTGACCAGCAACGGCCCCCAAGGCTTGGACGCGACTGGGCAGTCCAATCGGGTTTTCTTGCGTGCGGCTGTCTCGACTCAGGCAACCAGTGCCAGCTTGGTCACGGCCGTTCCCATTTCTGCCTCCACCACACCCTCCAGCACCGATGCCAACGCCTTGTTCAACTGGGCCGAGCAGCAATATCCTGCCTTGTTCCCGGGGGTCAAGGCCAATATCACGTCTGGTGTTTATCTCTACCGTTACTATCCGGAGACCAAAAATTACCTGGGGGTGGGTTTGTCAGGCGATGCCCAGGGCAATGTCTATGTGCTTGGCCCTTTGAGTGGAGGAGTTTTGGCCTTGGTGGGGACGCTGCAAGGCTTTGCATGTCAAGTCAGCGGTGGGGCCTGCACGCTGAGCTCAGCCAACGATGCGGCTCGGTTCTTGAGCCAAGCCACCTTGGGCTACACCCGCGCGGATCTTAACAATTTGTCGCAAACCACGATTTCGCAGTGGCTCGATGCCCAGTTCGCGCTGCCCACCAGCACCTCGTACTTCAGTTGGCTCTTGGCCAACGGCTATGACTCTTCAAGCAATGAGAACAACACCACCGGCATGGACAACATGGTGTGGAAAAAACTCATCAGCTCGCCCGACGCTTTGCGTCAAAAAATAGTCCAAGCCTACAGCGAAATTTGGGTGGTCTCGGTGCTTGGGATCAATGCGAGTTGGCGCCAATTCAGCATTGCCAACTATTTGGATGTGCTCGAGGCCAATGCGTTTGGTAACTTTCGCACCCTGCTCGAGCAAATCACCAGGACCCCGGCGATGGCTTACTATTTGACCTACCAAGGCAACGTCAAAGCCAACACCACCACAGGCTCCGAGCCCGATGAGAACTATGCGAGAGAGCTCATGCAGCTCTTTACCATTGGGCTGCTGAATTTGAACAACGATGGTTCCTTGCAGCTCGTCAATGGCCAGCCCGTTCAGACTTATGCGCAAAGCGATGTGAGCGGTCTTGCCCGTGTTTTTACCGGTTGGAGCATTGACACCCATGGGCTGGGGACACCTTACGGCAGCGTCTATCAACAACGCCCCTTGGTGCAAGTCAGCAGCAAGTACGAAACCGGTGCGAAAAGCTTTCTGGGGGTGACGATCCCCGCGGGCACCAGTGCCGAGCAGTCGTTGAAGATTGCGTTGGATACGGTCTTTAATCACGCCAACACAGCACCCTTTGTGTCTCGCCAGCTCATTCAAAAATTGGTCACGAGCAACCCCAGTGGGGGCTACATCAACCGAGTGGCGAGTGTGTTTATCAACAACGGCGCTGGCGTTCGAGGTGACTTGAAGGCGGTCATCAAAGCCATCTTGATGGATCCTGAAGCACGCGACATGAGTTTGGCTCAGCAAAACAACAGTTTTGGCAAAGTGCGTGAACCCATTCTTCGCTTTTTAAGTTGGGCGCGGGCTTTCAATGCCAACTCCCCCACCGATGTCTGGGCCATTGGGGATGTCTCAAGCGCTGGCAGCGCCTTGGGCCAAAGTCCAATGAGGTCGCCCACCGTGTTCAATTTCTACCGTCCCGGCTACGTGCCCGCCAACACCAGCATCGCAAACGCGGGCTTGGTGGCGCCAGAGTTTCAGCTCATTGATGAAACCACCGTTCCCGCCTATGTCAACTACATGCAAAGGGTCATTGCTGGCACGGGTGTGGGAGACGTGAGGGCCGACTACAGTTTGCTGCAAGCCTTGGCGTCCAACTCGAGCGCTTTGCTCGCTGAGATCAATACCTTGCTCGCCTGCGGGGAGGTCGATGCCCCCACCTTGGCCAACTTCAAAGCGGCCTTGGACACCATCTCGGTCACGACGGCAACCGGGGTGATGAACCGAATTTATGCCGCCTTGACCTTGGTCTTGGCCTCGCCTCAATTCATCGTACAAAAGTGAGGAGCCTGGCATGAGTCGCTACATTCAAATTTTGGACAAGAACCAGTCTCGTCGCAGTTTTTTAAAGACCACCGCGGCCTTGTCGGTGGCCCAAAGTGCCGCCCCCTTGGCCTTGTCCTTGGCGGGCATGGGAGAGGCCGCAGCGCTCACCGCGCCAGCGGGCGACTACAAGGCGCTCGTGTGTGTGTTTTTGTACGGTGGCAACGACTACGCCAACACCTTGATTCCTTATGACCAGAGCAGCTACAACGCCTATCAAAGCTTTCGCTCGAATTTGGCCATTTCACGCATTTTTTTGGACCCGACGGTGCTCAACCCTGCGACGCCTTTGCCCAACGCTCAGCAATATGCGTTGGCGCCTGAGATGGCCGCACTCATTCCGCGCTTTAACTCAGGGGCCTTGAGTGTGCTGCTCAATATCGGCAGTTTGGTGCAACCCATCACCAAAGCCCAGTACAGCAAAGGCAATGTCCCCTTGCCGCCCAAGCTGTTTTCGCACAACGACCAGCAGTCCTACTGGCAGTCCTCGAGCCCTGAGGGCGCGAGTTCGGGTTGGGGGGGGCGAATGGGGGATTTGTTCGAAGCAAGCAACTCGAGTGGCTCGGCATTCACGTGCATTGGTTTGAACGGCAATTCGGTTTATTTGTCGGGCCAAACAGCGTTTCCTTACCAGATCACCACCACAGGTGCGGTGCCCTTTAATGCGGTGAATTCAACCCTCTTTGGTTCGTCAAGCGCTGCTGCTGCTCTCAAAACGCTCATCAACACCCCCAGAACGCATTTGCTCGAGAACGAATACCTCAAGGTCTCCCAACGCTCCTTGACGGCCTACGCCAGCGTGAGCCAAGCTTTTGGCAAATCTGCGCTCACCACTTCCTTTCCCTTGGCCAATTCCTTGGGCGATCAGCTCCAAGCGGTGGCCAAATTGATAGCCGTGCGATCGAGCTTGAATGTCAAGCGGCAGGTGTTTTTTGTGTCACTGGGTGGCTTTGACAACCACACTTTGCTCGCCAAAGTGCACCCGGGCTTGATGCAAACGGTGGGCGACGCGATGTCGGCGTTTTATCAAGCCACGGTGGACTTGGGCGTTGCCAATCAAGTAACGACCTTCACCGCCTCTGACTTTGGCCGCACCTTGCTCAGCAACAGCGACGGCTCTGACCATGGTTGGGGCAGCATGCACTTCATGCTCGGAGGCGCAGTCAAGGGTCAAAGTTTTGTGGGCACGCCCCCGGTGCTTGGCAACAATGGGCCGGACGATGTCGGGCAAGGACGGCTGCTGCCACAAATCTCTGTCGATCAACTCGCCGCCACCTTGGGCAACTGGTTTGGCGTGTCTGCGCAAGATCAATTGACGGTGCTGCCCAATTTGAAAAATTACACCCAAAAAGATCTGGGCAATTTGAGCTCCACTTAAGGGTTTCTTGAGCGTGGCTTGAGCTCGACCTCACGCGGCCAGCCTCACAAGGGCAAAGGGTTGCGTCCCCGGGGCACCAAGCTTTCATCCAACACCTTGCACGCTGATTTGGGTGCCTACTGGCCACGGTGGCTGGGCGACTCGACCAAACTCCCCGTCGGTCCTGAGCAACAACACGGAGAAAGTGCAGGCCCACACCTCGGTTAGAATGGTGGGTTGACCCCTTGGGATGAATGTGCGGTGCATGGCGCCGGTGTGGGCGAAGCACTCGGGAGTCTGGGGCGTGAAAGCCCCTGGTCCACGTCTTTCACACGCGCCATGCCGTTTGCCCTCATGCGTGTAGTTTGCCTCTTCAAGGGGCAAAAGAAGGCACGCTGGGCTTTGCGCCTGTTCCCAAGCTTTTGATAGCCCCTATTTTTTGTCATTCACACCCCGAGGTCGGGGTGGTTTGAATGATGTTAGAGCCTCACGGAGAACTTTTTATGACAGCGTTGATCGAAACATTGGAAAAATTAGAACGCAAAGTCACTTTGACTTTGCCTGTTGGTGTCATTCAGCGCGAGGTCGATACTCGACTCAAAAAGCTAGCCCGACAAGTCAAGATTGATGGTTTTCGCCCAGGTAAAGTGCCCATGAACATTGTGGCGCAGCGCTACGGCTACTCGGTTCAATACGAGGTCATGAATGACAAAGTGGGCGAGGCCTTCAACAAAGTCGCGCAAGAGGCCAACTTGAGGATTGCGGGCGCGCCCAAAATCACTGAAAAAGAAGAGGCGAGCGAAGGCATGCTGGCCTTTGATGCGCTCTTTGAGGTCTACCCCGAGATCAAACTGGGTGACTTGTCTGGCGAAGAGGTGGAGAAGTTCCATGCCGAGGTCACCGCAGAAGCGATCGACAAAACCATCGATATCCTTAGAAAACAACGCACCACCTATGGCCAACGCGCACTCGACGCGAGCGTGCAAATGGGCGACCGCGTCACGGTGGATTTTGAAGGCAAGGTCGATGGCGAGCCCTTTGATGGCGGTAAAGCCGCCGATTTCCAGTTCGCCGTGGGCGAGGGGCAAATGCTCAAAGAGTTTGAGGACGCGGTACTTGGCATGAAGAGTGGTGAGAGCAAGACCTTTCCCTTGAGTTTTCCAGCCGACTACCACGGCAAAGATGTGGCCGGGAAAATGGCCGATTTTTTGGTGTCGGTCAAAAAGATCGAGGCCTCCAATTTGCCCGAACTCAACGAAGCCTTTGTGAAGTCTTTGGGGGTGTCTGAGCCCACCGTTGAGGGACTGCGCGCTGATATTGAAAAGAACCTGGCACGCGAGGTCAAAGCACGCTTGCTTGGCAAAAACAAACAAGTGGTGCTCCAAGCGCTGGTGGCCAAAGCCGAGTTGGATCTGCCCAAGGCGATCGTTCAAACCGAGCTCGAGCGCATGGTCGAGCGTGCCCGCGAGGACTTGAAGTCACGAGGGATCAAAGACGCCGACAAAGCCCCCATTCCAGAAGATCTCTTTCGCCCCCAGGCTGAAGCGCGTGTGCGCATGGGCTTGGTGGTCTCTGAGGTGGTGCATGTCAACGAGTTGTATGCCAAGCCCGAACAAATCAAGGAGCACATTGACCATTTGGCCTCGAGCTATGAAAGGCCCGAGGATGTGTCGCGCTGGTACTACAGTGACAAGGACCGTTTGGCCGAAGTCGAGGCCTTGGTGGTGGAGGAGAATGTGACCCAATTTGTCCTCTCTCAAGTCAAGGTCAAAGAAAAAATCGTATCCTTTGAAGAACTCATGGGTCAGTCCTGAGTTCCCCCTCCTACATTGAAAGCGCGCAGATGAACCAATTAGACATCCAAGGCCTTGGCATGATTCCCATGGTCATCGAACAGTCTGGACGCGGTGAGCGTTCTTATGACATTTACTCCCGCCTCTTGAAGGAGCGGGTGATTTTCTTGGTCGGTCCGGTGAACGACCAGACCGCCAATTTGGTGGTCGCTCAACTGTTGTTTTTGGAGAGCGAAAATCCTGACAAGGACATCTCTTTTTACATCAACTCACCTGGCGGCTCGGTGAGTGCGGGCATGGCCATTTATGACACCATGAACTTCATCAAGCCTGCGGTATCGACCTTGTGCATCGGCATGGCCGCGAGCATGGGTGCATTCTTACTGACCGCTGGGGCCAAGGGCAAGCGGTTTTCCCTGCCCAACTCCAAGGTCATGATTCACCAGCCTCTGGGTGGCACCCAAGGACAGGCGACAGAAATTGAGATTCACGCCCGTGAGATCCTCAAAACGCGCGAGCAGTTGAACAAGATTTTGGCCGAAAGGACAGGCCAGCCTTTGGAGAAAATTGAGCGCGACACCGAGCGCGACTATTACCTCTCGGCCGACGAGTCCAAAGACTATGGTTTGATTGATCAAGTCATTGCCAAGCGCCCCTGAATCCACTGAAGTCAACTCATCCCCTTGAGCCTGATGGAAGGCGTCGCGTGTTGATCCAATTGCACCCAGGCTCATGGGCCCCGGGTTGAGCGGGCAAGCCCTGGTGCAGCGAGTCATCCCGCGCCTCGAGGACACGTGCGGGGGTCTTCCTTGGCTGGCCAATTTGGCTTTTTGCAGGGCGGCTCTTTTTTTGGGTATCATTGCCCCAACTCATTCAATTTAAGAACACTTCATGGCCGAGAAAAAAGGCAATTCCGCTGAAAAAACCCTCTACTGCTCTTTTTGCGGCAAGAGTCAACATGAGGTCAAAAAACTGATCGCGGGACCTTCGGTCTTCATTTGTGATGAATGCATTGAGTTGTGCAACGAAATCGTGCGCGATGAGTTGCCCCTGCTCACCGCCCCGCTCAAGGATGGACAAACCGATTTGCCCACCCCAGCCCTCATCAAGGCGAATTTGGACCAATACGTGATTGGCCAAGAAGTGGCCAAGAAAAGCTTGTCGGTGGCGGTGTACAACCACTACAAGCGCTTGCAGCACAAAGAACATGCCAAAAAAGACGACGTCGAGTTGTCCAAGAGCAATATTTTGCTCATCGGCCCCACTGGCTCAGGCAAGACATTGCTCGCACAAACCTTGGCGCGCATGCTCAATGTGCCCTTTGTGATGGCCGATGCCACGACGCTCACCGAGGCGGGTTATGTCGGGGAGGATGTCGAGAACATCATCCAAAAATTGTTGCAGACCTGCAACTACGAGGTCGACAAAGCCCAGCGGGGTATCGTCTACATCGATGAAATCGACAAAATCACCCGCAAATCTGACAACCCCTCCATCACCCGAGATGTCTCGGGCGAAGGTGTGCAGCAAGCGCTGTTAAAGCTCATTGAGGGCACCATGGCGAGTGTGCCCCCCCAAGGCGGCAGAAAGCACCCCAACCAAGATTTCGTGCAAGTCGATACCACCAACATCTTGTTCATTTGTGGCGGCGCTTTCTCAGGCTTAGAGAAAGTCATTGAAAGTCGCACCGAGTCCTCGGGGATTGGTTTTGGCGCCACCGTCAAGAGTAAGCAAGAGAGAAGCCTCACCCAAGTGTTTCGGGATGTGGAGCCCGAGGATTTGATCAAGTTCGGTCTGATCCCCGAGTTGGTCGGTCGCATGCCGGTGGTGGCCACCTTGAGTGAGCTCAGCGAAGACGCCTTGGTGCAGATCTTGACCGAGCCCAAAAACGCCCTGGTCAAGCAATACGCCAAGCTCTTGGCCATGGAGGGGGTGGATTTGGAAATTCGTCCCAGTGCCCTCAAGGCGATTGCCAAAAAAGCCCTGGAGCGAAAAACCGGGGCCCGTGGACTTCGTTCCATCCTTGAATTGTCGCTGATCGACACCATGTACGATCTACCCAATGTGAGCAATGTGGAAAAAGTGGTGGTGGACGAGTCCACCATTGATGAAAACAAGCCCCCTTTATTGGTTTACCGCGAGGAAGCCAAGAAAGCCTGAATCCCTGTGTGGGATGGAGACCCCTTGGGGTCCACCCGTTGACACATTTACTGATGGAAGTTTGACCCATGTCTGGACAAGTTCCCCTGCCTGCCGCCCCCTTGGATTTACCGCTGCTCCCGCTCAGGGACGTGGTGGTGTTTCCGCACATGGTGATCCCTCTTTTTGTGGGTCGCCCCAAGAGCATCAAAGCGCTGGAGACCGCCATGGGGCTGGATCGGCGCATCATGCTCGTGGCGCAAAAAGCCGCGGCCAAAGATGAGCCCTCCGTGGGCGACATGTTTGAGGTGGGTTGTGTGGCCACGATTTTGCAAATGCTCAAACTGCCCGATGGCACGGTCAAGGTCTTGGTCGAGGGCCAACAGCGCGCTCGGGTCAACCAGATCGAGGACGGTGAGGCCCACTTCAACGCCAATGTGACCCCCATTGAGTTGCCTGATGCGCACGAAGCCGAGACCGAGATCGAGGCCTTGCGAAGAGCGGTCATGCAGCAGTTTGATCAGTATGTCAAACTGAACAAAAAAATTCCCCCCGAGATCCTCACCTCCATCTCCAGCATCGATGACCCAGGTCGTTTGGCCGACACCATTGCGGCGCATTTGCCCTTGAAGTTGGAAAACAAACAAATGGTGCTGGATTTGTCTGACGTCAAAGCCCGGCTTGAGAATTTGTTTGAGCAGCTCGAGCGCGAAGTCGATATTTTGAATGTTGACAAACGCATCCGAGGCCGTGTCAAGCGTCAAATGGAGAAAAACCAGCGCGATTTTTACTTGAATGAGCAAGTCAAGGCCATTCAAAAAGAATTGGGCGAAGGTGAAGAGGGCGCGGACATTGAAGAGATTGAGAAAAAGATCAAGGCGGCCAAAATGCCCCAGGAGGCTCGCAAAAAGGCCGATGGTGAGCTCAAGAAATTAAAGTTGATGTCACCCATGTCGGCTGAAGCCACGGTGGTGAGAAACTACATCGATGTTTTGGTGAACTTGCCCTGGAGCAAGAAGACCAAGATCAAGCACGATTTGGGCAACGCTGAGAATGTGCTCAATGAGGACCACTATGGCCTGGATAAGGTCAAAGACCGCATTTTGGAGTACTTGGCGGTACAAATGCGCGTTGATAAAGTCAAGGCTCCCATCCTGTGTTTGGTCGGGCCCCCAGGGGTTGGCAAGACCTCGCTTGGTCAGTCGATTGCCAAGGCCACGGGACGCAAATACGTGCGCATGGCCTTGGGTGGTATGCGCGATGAGGCGGAGATCCGTGGACACCGCCGCACCTACATTGGCGCCTTGCCCGGCAAGTTGCTGCAAAACCTCAGCAAGGTCAATACCCGCAATCCGCTGTTTTTGCTCGATGAGATCGACAAGTTGGGCAGCGACTTCAGAGGCGACCCCTCTAGCGCATTGCTTGAGGTTTTGGATCCCGAGCAAAATCACACCTTTAGCGATCACTATGTGGAAGTGGATTTTGACTTGAGTGATGTGATGTTTGTGGCGACCTCCAATTCGATGAACATCCCGCCCGCTTTGCTTGACCGCATGGAGGTGATTCGCCTCTCAGGCTACACGGAAGATGAAAAAACCCACATTGCCATCAAGTATTTGCTGCCCAAGCAAATGAAAAACAATGGTGTCAAGGACTTTGAGCTCGATGTACAAGAGTCGGCGATTCGAGACGTTGTGCGCTACTTCACGCGTGAGGCGGGCGTGCGCTCACTCG
>CAISQQ010000027.1 GCA_903887655.1 uncultured Burkholderiales bacterium | reverse complement strand
TGATTGACCTCTTTGTTCAAACTCACAATCACTGCATTGGGCGTGCCCACGGGCGCGAACAAGCCTCCCCAAAGCGAGTAGTTGAACCCAGCAATGGCCGCCTCCGCAATCGTGGGCACTTGGGGCAAGGAGCCCATGCGTTTGGGGGTGGTGATGGCCAAAGCGCGCAATTTACCGCCCTTGATTTGGGGCATGGCGGCAGATGCACTGCTAAAAAAGAGATCCAATCGCTGAGCCATCAAGTCTGTCATCAAGGGGCCCACGCCCTTGTAGGGAATGTGCACCATCTCGGCTTTGACGCCCAGTGAGAGTGCAGTCGCCGCCAAATGACCTGGCGTGCCCGCGCCAACGCTGGCAAAACTGAGTCGGCCAGGCTTGGACTTGGCCGCCTCGATGAGGTCGTTGACGGTTTTAAAGGGAGAATCGGAGGCCACCAGCAAGACCAACGGGGCATTGCCGATCAAGACCACCGGCACAAAATCCTTCAAGGGGTCAAAACCCATGTCTTTGATCATGGCGCGGTTGACCGCGATTTCGCCAGTTTGACCCAAGAACAGTGTGTAGCCATCGTTTTTGGCCTTGGCCGCCAAGCGAGTCCCCACCACTCCCGAGACCCCCGGGTGGTTGTCCACCAACACCGGCTGCTTGTAAATCACGGCCAAGCGTTCGGCCACAATGCGCGCGAAGGCATCGCCTTGCCCACCTGGGGCATAGGCCACGATGATGGTGATGGGTTTGTTGGGGTATTCCACATCGGCGGCCCAACTTGGGGCGCATAGAGCGACTAAAAATAAACTCACCATGCCCTGAAGTGGAGAGATCAGTCGATGGGCTTTGAAGAATGATTGAATATTCATGGCTCTCGCAATGGAAAAAGAGAACGCCCGTGTTCGGGTGTTGAAGGGTGGGCTGCAGGCGCTTGGACAGATTGACTGGGCACAAAACGCGTGCAAAAGGACGGCAACGATGGCCGCAAAGGGGCACTTCTTCATCATAGCGCAATGCCACCCCAACGAACGGACTCAAGATTTTCCCTCATGTGATGGCAATGACAATGAGGATACACTTTGTGAAAACTTCCACACCCTCACAGCCCCCTCTTGGAGAACATCTTGAAAGCACACCTCAGCGACTATCAATTGATCACCCACAGTGTTGAAAAATCCCCGCAGGCCGCCGTGGTCGTCGATGAGATGGTCTACCCCGCGGCCAAACTGTTGGGCAACCCACACATGAGCAGCGTCATGGCCATCATGCAGTCTTGGAGTGCTTGTCATAAAACCCTCAAAAGCCAGGTCAAGGCGATTCGCAATCATGAGATTCGACCCAAGGGTGTCGCCTTGAAATCTTGCAAACTCTTGGCGCCCTTGCTCTACCCCGGACAAATTTACTGCGCCGGAGCCAATTACACCGACCATATGCAAGAAATGGCCCGGGTCACAGGTCTGCCTCCAGGCCCGAATATGAAGGAGATGGGTGAGATGCCCTGGCACTTCATCAAATCTTCGCGCTCGAGCATTGTCGGCCCCAACGCCCGAGTGAAATTACCGGCCTACTCAAAAATGGTGGACTGGGAGATTGAGTTGGCCGCAGTCATCGGGAAAACTTGCTCTCGAGTGAGCGCCAAAGACGCCTTGAAATATGTCGCAGGCTACACCGTGGCCAATGATCTGTCGGCACGTGACGCCATGCGCAGGCCACACAATCCGCCCTCCTCGCCGTTTCACATGGACTGGATCGGGCAAAAATGCTTTGACGGTGCTTGTCCCATTGGCCCGTGGATTGTGCCCGCCGACCAGATCAAAGACCCTCACCACTTGGCGTTGAAATTGTGGGTGAATGGCGAGTTGATGCAAGACTCCAATACCGAGCAGTTGATCTTTGATACGGCCGAACAAATTGAGGCGCTATCGACCCGCATCACCTTGCAGCCGGGTGACTTGGTGCTCACGGGCACACCCGCTGGTGTTGGAATGGGCAGAAAGTTATTCCTGCACCCAGGAGACCTGGTTCGTTTGTCGATTGAACAGGTTGGAGAGTTCTCTCACACCATGGTGGCCTGACACGACGGACCTTGGGCCCAGTCTCAGGTCATCCACTGAACCGGCCCCGCACTCGGCCCCAGCTCCGGCCACACCCCACCGCTCATCCAGACCGTGGTGAATTACAGACGATTGATCAGGAACCATCAGCTGCTATGAGCGGCTTGAGCCTGGCTTGATGAGAGTCAGGGCTGCGCGGGCGCGACTTTATTGTGCAAGGGCGTGCACTGTCTTTGCTGGATCAGACCGAAGTTGAGCGTGAACTGCACCAAAAGTGAGCATGGCGTGTCAATTCAATGAAATTGACCAGGGACAAGGTCTCACGGAGTCATCGCATTTGGCACAAGCATTGCTAATCAAGTGGTGAGTTCCCAGTCTTTCAGATTGAGCCCATCAATCCACTGACACGGGATGCTCCTGAAGAAACCCTGCACTTTGTCAAAGTGCGGCCATGAAACCCTGGATGAAATCCTCCCCCATCACCACCATGCAACAAGGCAAAGCCAACCAAGCCAATTCATCACATTCAGGACCGTGGGTGAGTCCCATGAAGTCGGAACACGATGAGCGCGTTCGGATTTACCGCCTTAAAATTCGCGAATTGATGTTGGCACTTCAATCGTCGGATTTGGTATGGGCCATTGGTGCCTATCAATCCTTGTTTCATGAAAAGTTGCTGGAAGGCCCTCGCGAACTGTTTGAGGAGTTGGGCACGAAGCTCTCGAAGGGACAAGTATCAGCGGCTCAAGAATTGGCCAAAAAACTCTTTGCCATCCAATACGCAGTCGAGGCTTTGGAGCGAAAAAACTCTTGAGACTACACGCTCACGCGGGCCATCTCAAAAGATGCGTTGCAAACTTGCTCCAAAAACAGCGGCCAAAACGATCACTTCGATCACGCTGCGCTTGAGTTTGATCAAGGCCCAAAGCGACAACAACAAGATGAGACTCGCACGCCAATCCAAACTGGTGAACCAACTCGAGAGTTGGCTTGGCACCCAGTCGTTCGTCCACAACACTTGAAGCGCAAAAAAGAGTCCCAAGTTGACGATGACTCCCACGATACTGGCCGTGATGGCGCTCATGGTGTGACCCAACCGCACCTGAGCTCGGGCGCTCTCAATCATGGGGCCACCCATGAAGATGAACACGAAGGAAGGTAAAAAAGTGAACCAAGTCACGCAACAAGCGGCTACAAAAGCCGACAGCATGGCATGATCTTCCCCCCAAAAGGCTTTGATGTGTCCCCCCATAAAGCCCACATAAGTGACAATCATGATCAAAGGGCCTGGGGTCGTCTCCCCCAAGGCCAAGCCATCCATCATTTGCGCCGCATTGAGCCACGAGAACTCACTCACGGCGCCATGGTAGACATAGGGCAAGACCGCGTAAGCCCCACCAAAGGTCAACAGCGCAGCCTTGGTAAAGAACCAAGCCATTTGGGTCAAGACATGCGTTTCGCCCAATTGTTCATAAAGCCACGCCATGGGAATGAGCCAACACAAGCTCCCCACCAAAGCTGTCCGACCCAAGCCTCTTCGAGTGAAGATGGCATGCGCAGGAGTGGGGGTTTGGTCACCAATCAAGGCCGCTGACGAGGACTGGGTTGAGCCCGTGTGGGCGGTGGGGATTTCAATCCAATGCGGCTGCAGTCTGCCCAAGATCCAACCCAAAAGCGCACTGCTCAAAATAATGACAGGAAAAGCAACATCCCCCAATCGAACCGCCAAAAAAGCCATGACAGCGATACAGCCCAGAGCGGGGGTTTTGAGGGTCTTGCCCCCAATGCGATAAGCGGCTTGAATGACAATGGCGGTGACGGCGGGTTTGATGCCAAACAAAGCCGCTTGAACCCAGCTCACTTGACCAAAACTCACATAAAGCGCAGACAGCGCGATCAACAAAAAAAAGGACGGCAAAATGAAGAACAAGCCGGCCATCAAGCCGCCACGTGTTTTGTGCATCAACCAGCCCAAGTAGGTGGCCAGTTGCTGTGCCTCTGGACCGGGCAAGACCATGCAAAAATTCAAGGCATGCAAAAAACGCTGTTCAGAAATCCACCGGCGCTTTTGCACCAACTCCTGGTGCATGATGGCAATTTGACCCGCAGGGCCACCAAAGCTGATGAAGCCCAGCTTGAGCCAAAACCAAAAGGCTTGCCAAAAATCAACCGCCCCGTCCAAACTCAGCGGCTCTTTTGCCTGGGTGCTGTCGCCATGGGGGATTGGGCTGACATTGACATTGGGGTTGTCCATCATGGCGCAGACAATCTCCCCAGCCTGTTCACGCCCCAAGCGCAGCTCAGCGCTCGCGGCCGATTAAACAAACTGCACACACACACTGCCCAAAGGACCGAAGTCACCAAACAAGGTGTCACCCTTTTGGGCAAAGACCACCCGGGTAAATGAGCCCGAGAGGACAACGTGGCCGGCCTCCAGACCCACACCATGTTGGCCCAATTTGTTGGCCAACCAGGCCACGCCCAAAGCGGGATGACCCAAAACACCCGCGGCAACACCGGTTTCTTCAATGTCTGAATTTCGATACATCAATGCACTGACCCAGCGCAGATCCACGTCGTTGGGATGGATCGGACGCCCACCCAACACCAAACCAGAAGCCGCGCCATTGTCGGCCACGGTATCAAAAATCTTACGTTGATCCACAAGCCTCGCGTCAACGATTTCAAGGGCGGGCACCACATACTCGGTGGCTCTCAACACATCGATCAAACCGACACCAGGCCCCTTGAGAGCATGGCCCAAGACAAACGCCAACTCCACCTCAACGCGGGGTTTGCAAAACCGGTTGTGGGGCACTTTGGCGCCTTCAGCGATGAGCATGTTGTCGAGTAAATGACCGTAATCGGGCTCATCAATTTTGGACGACGCTTGCATGGCCTTGGAAGTCAGGCCCACCTTGTGGCCAATCAACTTGGCACCGAGTGCAATTTTTCGTTGGGCAACCAGCGAGGAGATGGCATACGAGTCCTCAATTTGAATATGAGGGAAGGTCTCTGACAGCAAAGTGGCTTGAACGCGGTCGTTTTCAGCCTTGATCAAAATATCAGCGGCGCGTTCTCTCTCTTGAGGACTCAACATGGTGCATTTCTCCGTCTTGATAGACTATGGGTTGGGACAAGATTTCATTCTAATGGATTCGATGAGACCTCTGGGCCAATGACCAGGCCTTGGACCCAGGCGCAGGGCGTGATGGGATTTGGCCCTGGCGTGGCCTTTTTAGGTCACACCCATTGGGACAAGCACCAACTTCATTTGTGAGGCATTGGGTGCTATAGTAGTTCAGAGTGTGCTCGAGAGTCATCTCGAAAGGTTGTTTCGACATCTCTCCAAACGCACCGATCCGAGTAGTTTGTCATCCAATTCAATGTGGCTTGCCGACCATGGGCTTTACCATCACCTTGTCCCCAAGTGGGCATCAATTTTCTTGTGCTGGGGATCAAGAGCTCTTGAAAGCTGGCTTAGACGCCGGGTATTTAATCCCCTTCAGTTGCCGCTCGGGCATGTGTTTGTCTTGCAGGGGCAAGGTGTTGCAGGGTCAAGTTGACCATGGCGACTCCCACATCAAATACCTCAGTCTTGAAGACCGGGCCGAGGGCTTATTGTTGCTTTGCAGCGCCAGACCCCAAAGTGACCTGCACATTCACATCGATGAAACCGATCCAGACCATGGCAGTGTGGCCAAGAAATTACCCGCCAGAGTCATCGACATCAAGTCACCCGCGCCAGATATCAAGGTATTGACGCTGGGCTTACCCGCCAATGAACCCATGCATTTCAGAGCGGGGCAATTCATTGATATTTTCGTAGAAGGGGGCCATCGTCGCAGTTATTCGATTGCGAATGTGCCCAAAGCAGCGGGGGTGCGACAAATCGAGTTGCACATCCGTCACATGCCGGGTGGCGTTTTCACCGATTACGTCTTTGAGCGTTTGAAGTTGCGTGATATTTTGCAAATAGAGATGCCACTTGGAAACTGTTTCTTAAGAGAAGACAGCAATAAACCCATGATTGCATTGGCCTCGGGCACCGGATTTGCCCCGATCAAGTCCATGTTGCAATATTGTATGGACCGACATCTTCATCGACCCATCCACTTCTATTGGGGGGTGAGGCATTTGGCCGATCTTTATGATGTGGATTGGGTCAAGACGTTCGTGCGAGATCACCCGAGCATTGACTTCATCCCTGTTTTGAGCGACGCCTTGCCCACGGACCAATGGACGGGTCGTACAGGATTTGTGCACAAAGCAGTGATGCATGACCATCCCAATTTAATGGGCTATGAGGTTTATGCCTGTGGTACACCGCTGATGGTGGAGAGCGCGCGCGAGGAGTTCTCACAAGCGTGCCACTTAAAGCCCGAAGACTTTCATGCTGACTCATTTTTAAGCCAAGCCGATCTTTTGCGTTTAAAGGGCTGAGAGCCTCAGCACCGCCTTGACCCCAACCCTACTTTTAGGAGAACATCTCATGTTGCCAGAAAACTGCACCGTCGCGCCTCAGGAGCGACACTCCATCATCAAGCCGTATTGCATCAGCCATGGCACTTTGGAGTGCTTCAGTCTGGCACACAGTCGACGCTTTTATGAAGAATTTCTGGGACTTGAATGCGTGCGACACGGCAAACCCGCCATGGCCATTCGGCTGGGCATGCGCTTTCATGTGGTGTGCGTGGAAGTGGGCGACTTGGTTCACCCGACCTCCTTGCTCAACCACTGGGGCATCGATGTGGCCACGCGTGAAGAGGTGGATCAAGCCCATCAAAATGCCATTGCCAATCAAGAAAAGTACAACATTCGACAAGTTCTTAAACCCCAAGAAATGCACGGGGTCTATTCCTTTTATATGGAGGATCTGGATCACAATTGGTGGGAAATTCAGTATTACGAAAATGGATTTCAACACGACGATTTCTTTGACTTTGGCGACCGTTTCAAGGCTGACGAGGCTGGTGACGCGGCGCATTTGGAAGAGCTTCACGTCAAGTCGACATGAAGCCGAGCGCTCACCAAGACAAGCTCGTTCGTCAAGCCGCGCGAGGTTTGGCCAAGGAGGGGCTGGTCACCGCCTATGGACACTGCAGCCTGCGCTTGGATGAACACCATTTGCTCGTTTGTGCGCCCAAGCCCATGGGATTACTCCAACCCAGTGACCCTGGTACCGTGGTGAATGTGAATGGTCCACTGCCAGAGCATGTCTTGGGGGAAGTGAGAATGCACCAAGCCATCTACAAGGCTCGAGCGGATGTAAAAGGCATATGCAGAGTATTTCCCCCCCAGGTCTTGGCCTTGGCCGCCATGGAGCGAACACCTCGGGCTCGTCACGGATTTGGCTCTTATTTCTACCCCCAAGTACCGATGTACCGAGACACGGGCCTCATTCGCAATGAATTGGCCGCCCAACAAGTGGCCCAAACGCTTGGATCGGCTGCCGCTGTG